>JAUQQI010000289.1:1568-3998 GCA_030549955.1 Chloroflexota bacterium | reverse complement strand
CCGGCCTGGTGATGCTGGGGACCGTCCGGTTCGTTGAAACCCGCCTGAAGGTCGACGACCCGGTCGGGGCCTTCGGCGTCCACGGGATGGCCGGGGTCTGGGGTACCCTATCCACGGGCCTCTTTGCCGCCCCACCCCTGGTCCAGCAGCTTGGGGTCGGCCAGCCTGGGCTGGTCTACGGGGGCGGGGTCGCCCAGCTTGGGGTTCAGGCCCTGGGGGTTCTGGCCGCCTTCGCCTACGTTGCGGCGGCATCGTTTGTCAGCCTTTACGCCATCAAGCGGTTCATCGGCCTGCGGGTCCAGCCCAGGGACGAACTCGAGGGGCTTGACCTGGCCGAACACGGGGCCGAGGGCTACCCGGAGCTTGCCCGGGGCCAGCTGAAGCCCCCTTCGGAAGTCATAGTTCTGAGGTCCAGTGGACTGGGGTGAGAGGATGGTTGGCGTCGGACTGATCCCGAATCTCAGGTTCAGGGAGCGGCTCGCCGACGTCGAGCCCAAATATTTCCTGGAGCTCGAGGCCGACCTGGACTACCCGCCGGGACCGGTGCGGGTGCCGGCTTACTGGGGGCATGCCCCCTCGCCGATTGCGCCGGAAGTCTATCGGGCCGAGGTTTGTGGCTACCGGCTTGAGCGGGCTAATCTGGTCGCTCTCCGAAAAGACGTGAGCCGGGCCGTCGGGGCCTTCATCTGGCGCCGGCGGCTGCCGGTGTATATCATCATCGCCCGGGATTTTCAGGTCATACCGGCGTATCTGGCTGATGGCGGCCTCGCGGCCCCGGTGGCTGCCGGGCCGGTTCTCGCTGCCACCGACATTACCGGCCTGGCCGCCGGGGTACGGGATTACCTTAGGGCGGCCGGCCTTCACGCCGACCTTACGGTGGGCCGGGTTTCGCCCCGGGACCTGCGGCTCGAGGCCCCCGTTGCGGTGCTCTTCAGCCCGGATAAGGATGTCTGGGTCCCGGTCTTCAGGGAGGCCAGCGGCCTGGTCTGCCGGTGGCAGGGTTCTGCCCTCGGAGGAGAAGGCTATTTCGGCCCGGCCGGCCTGCTTCGCCTCCGGGGGGAGCTTGCGGCCAGACTTGGTCGGCCGGTTTCGGTGGGCCTCTTTTCGCCCGAGGACCTGGGTCGGGTGGAGGCGGGCTGTCAGCCGACGGGGCTTAGTCTACCGGCGGTGCGCAACGGCGCCAGGCTCGACCTGCGGGTTCTGCGTTTTGGCCCGGAGTACGTGGTGTGCGACCCGGAGGCCCTGGCCGTTCACGCCGGGCCGGCGGTTGAGCAGCTGCGGGCCCAGGTGGGGGCGTGGGCTGACCGCCGGGCGGCCGAGCCCGTTTGGCCGGTTTCGGGCTAGGGGGGTCAGCGATGGAGACCCTTGCGGTAGTCATTTTAGCGGGCTTAATTGTTGGCCTGGCGGCAGCGGTGGTGGTTATCTGGGCCGCCCGGTACGTAAAGGCTGGGCCGAACGAGGTGCTGGTCGTCTCGGGCCGCCCCCGGACGGTTGTGGACGATGCCGGCCGCCGCTACACCGTCGGTTACCGGCTCGTCCGGGGCGGTACCTTTGTCATGCCGATCCGGGAGCGGGTCCAGCGGCTTTCGCTGGAGCTCCTCACCCTGGACATCCAGGTCCCCGATGCCTACACGGCCCAGGGCATACGGATTGCGGTGGATGCCGTGGCCCAGGTGAAGGTCCGGGGGGATGAACGGTCGGTCGCAGTGGCGGCCGAGCAGTTTCTCTCCCGTCCGACGGAGGATATCCGGCGGGTGGCCCACCAGGTGGTCGAGGGCCATCTCCGGGCCGTGCTCGGGACGGTTTCGGTCGAGGATGTCTACCTGCGGCGGCAGGAGATCGCCCGGCGGGCCCGGGAAGCGGCCGAGGCCGACCTGGCCCGAATGGGCCTGGAGGTAGTTTCGCTCACGATCCACCATCTGGGTGACAGCGAGGGGTATCTGGAGGCCCTGGGTCGGCCCCGGGTTGCCCAGGTCAAGCGGGATGCGATTATCGGCGAAGCCCAGGCCGAGCGGGAGGCCGAGCAGGTCAGGTTGGCCGCCCAGACCGAGATCGAGGCGGCCCGGCGGGACCATGAGGTCCGGCGGGCCGAGTTCCAGGCCGACATTGCCCGGAAGCGGGCCCAGGCCGACCTGGCCTACGAGCTGGAGCGCTACCGGGTCGCCCAGGCCATCAAGGCCGAGGAGCTGAAGGTGGCCATTGTCGAGAAGGACCTCCAGACTCAGATTCAGGAGCGGGAGGTGGGTCGGAAGGCCCAGGAGCTGCTGGCCACGGTGGTCAAGCCGGCCGAGGCCGAGCGGCAACGGATTGAGCTTTTGGCCCAGGCCGAAGAGTACCGGCGTCGGGCTGAAGCCGCGGGGGACGCCGACGCGATCCGGGCCCGCGGTTTTGCCGAGGCCGAGGTGACCCGGACCCAGGGGCTCTCGGAGG
>JAUQQI010000289.1:0-1558 GCA_030549955.1 Chloroflexota bacterium | reverse complement strand
GCGCCGCCGGGTGCGCCCCCACGGCACGGCGATCGACATGGCTCCCGCGCCGCCGCCGGCCGGCGGTCACGTCTCGGTGGTGACCGACATCACCCCCGTGGTGGAGGCCGAGGCCGAGGCGATGCGGCAGAAGGCTGAGGCCTGGCGGCACTACAACGAGGCGGCCGTCACCGAGATGGTGGTTAACATCCTGCCAAGGGTTGCCGAGGCGGTGAGTAGTCCGCTGGGGCGGGTCGACCGGATCGTGATCATCGGCGGGCCGGACGGAGCTGGCGGGGCGAGCCGGCTGACCCGGGACATCAGCGAGATCATCGCCCAGCTCCCGGCCATTGTTGAGAGCCTGACTGGCCAGCGCCTTCAGGACCTCATCGGCCGGGCCGCCAGCATCCGCACCGACCGTCCCGATTCAGGCCCTTAACCCCGGACCGAAGGCCCTGGCCTCATGGCCAGGCCAAGCCGCCGGGTTCTCATCCTGACAGAATCGGCATTTGCTGTCGGGTCCGCGCCGCCCTCCGCCGTTGCCGGCCAATCGTGCCTCTTCACCCGGCAAGCTTCTGCAGGTAGGCCTCCGCCTCCCGGGCCAGCAGGTCGGCCCGGGCGAGTACAAAATCGTCGCAATGTTCGACTGCCCGGCGTGCTTTGAGGAGGGCTTCATCCGTAACTGCCTGGGCAAAGTCGTCGGGAATTAAGTGTACCTGCAGGTCGTCCGCCTGGGTCTTATATCGCCGGATATAGTCGGTCGGAACTTGGACTCAGTTTTGCCCCCAAACTGGTAATGTCTGGTAATGTAAGGCAAACAGGGGGATCAGGCTGTTGGTGGACGGCAGAAGCCCAGCTGAGGTCACCCCGAATTCGGCGAGCCGTTTCACCACATCGGCCACGGTCTCGGTTGTGTGCTGCCAGTGTACCTTGAGGTTGCAGTGATCCCAAAAGTCCTTGGGGAGTTCAATAAGCCGGGCCCGGCCGTGGCCTATAGCCGCAATCGTCCTGACAAATATCCCGGAATCCAGGTCCCAACCGCGCTCTTCCAGGTCCTGTCGAAACGGGAGATACTGCTGCCGCACCCAGTCAAGATTTCTAACGGCGGCCGACGCCAGGATTACGTCAGCCTCTTTGACGGGGATGCCTTCCTGGTTCAAACGAGCGAATATTTCTGCAACGTCCTCATTCCCATGGTTTATTTTGATGAGGGGTTGGGGGCAGCCTCCTGGGGCTCGACCCTGGCACTTTTTGCCTGTGCTTCCTTCCAATGTCGCTAAGCCCGGGCGAGCGGGCGGGGCCTTTCGGTCCGCTTGCAGGTGGCCGAAGGCAGCCTGGGGCCAGAGACCCCTTACTTACCCCATGTCCCCAAATCATGCCCCCAGCTGAGATCAGTTAAATTCGGCTGAGTTGTGTAAGTTCAGAAACATTTGAGACATGAGAATGGCCGTTGCCTCGTAGACTCCGGGCTGTAGCAGGGTGTAGCCCCCGGCTATCACCAGGGCCAGGACGGTGGTGCCGACGATGAGCTTCCAGGCCCTGACCAGGGCCTGCAACCAGGCCCGCAAATCGATTTCGT
>JAUQQI010000078.1 GCA_030549955.1 Chloroflexota bacterium | reverse complement strand
AAACCTCTCAGGCGGCGAAAAGCCCACGGGGTTGAACGACATTCGCCGCCCGGCCAACCTCCCGGACTGATTTTAAACCAACCGCTGACCTGTCTGCTACCGGCCCGGGCCACTGGCGGCCATTGCTAACGGCCCTTGAACCGCCGTGCTATAATATAGGCGGAAATGCCCCCGTAGCTCAGCTGGATAGAGCACCGGCCTCCGGAGCCGGTGGCGTGGGTTCGAGTCCCGCCGGGGGTACCCCAACGAGGCGTCCGCATGGTCCCGGACGCCTCAAAGTTTTTATCCGAGGGAGGAGCTGGGTCGTGTCCCGTTCCAAGCGTGCCCGGCGGGAGGCCGCCCGGCAGCGCGAAAAACTGCGCCTCAAGCGGGGCGTCGCCACGGTTGCGCCGCCCCAGCCGGTAACCCAGAACCGGGTCAGCCATTCCCGGGCGTCCCGGAAGCAGTTTGACTGGCGGTCATTTTTCGTCACCACGTTGATTTTCTGGGGGTTGAGCCTGGTCGTCATCTTCTTTGTCGGCCCCCAGGTCCAGTCACTCCTTTTCGGCCGGAACCAGAGCGCGCCGGCCGGCCCCCAGGCCGCCCCGGCCCCGACCCTGAGCCCCCGCAAGACCTACTCGGCGCCGCCGCCGATGGCCATCGACCCGACCAAAACCTACTACGCAACCATCGAGACCGAAAAGGGTCCCATCCGGGCGGCCCTGTTCGCCCAGGATGCCCCGAAAACTGTGAATAACTTCGTTTTCCTGGCCCGGGACGGCTTCTATAACGGCACGACCTTCTCCCGGGTCATCAAGGGCGAACTGGCCCAGGGCGGCGACCCGGTCGGGGACGGGCGGGGCGGCCCCGGCTACTACCTCGAGCCAGAGGTCTCGGCCCACCAGGTTCTGACCGGTACCCTGGTGATGGCCCAGCAGGACGGGCGGTGAAGCTGCAGCCAGTTCTTCATTGCTTACCGGCCGATGCCGGAGCTCGACGGCAAATCGACCGTCTTCGGGCAGGTCGTTTCCGGCCTGGATGTCCTCGAAAGCCTGACCCCCCGGGACCCCCAGGCGAACCCGACCTACGCCGGCGACACGATCCGGCGCGTGGTTATCTCCGAAGAATAGCGGGCCAGGGAAGCTACTTTGACATGGGCCTTTTTCTATCCTATAAAAACAATCGGGTGTGCTCAGCGGCGGCCTTACCGAGGCGTCCCTCCCCTTAACCATTACGGAGCCTAAGGAGTGTGACCTATGGAGAGACCGGTTATCACGACAAGTGAAAAAGAACAGCTTGAGGCCGAACTCAAGCACCTTAAAGAAGTCCGGCGCAAGGAGGTTATCGAGCGGCTCCGGGCTGTCACCGAGGGGACCGATATCTTCGATAACCCCGACTATCTGGAGGCCAAGCGGGAGCAGGCCTTTGTTGAAGGCCGGATCCGGGAGCTCGAGCGGCTCCTGGCCATCGCCCGGGTCGTCCCTGACCGCCAGGCCGAGGACCGGGGTGTAATCGGCATCGGGTCGCGGGTCAAAATTCAGGACGAGTCCGGCGAGGTTGAAGAGATCGTGCTGGTCGGCGCCGCCCATGCCGACGTCCTCGCCGGCAAGGTATCCTACGAGTCGCCGGTCGGGGCCGCCCTGATGGGCAAGCGGGCCGGGGACACGGTGGAAGTCCGGACGCCGGGTGGCGTCCGCCGGCTTAAGATCCTGGAGGTCGGGTGACGGCATCCACCCGGGAGACGGGAGGAGCTGGTGCCCCTTAGGCGGCTGGGTCCCCGGGTTTACGCCTGGGTCGGGACCGGCGGCGGAACGAACGCCGGGTTCATCGTCGGCGACCGCGGGGTGGCGGTCATCGACTCGTTGCTGACGCCGACGGCGGGCCGCAACCTGCGGGAGCGGGTCCGGGCCGTCACCCCCCTCCCGGTCAGGTTCCTGGTCAACACCCACTACCACGGCGACCACACCTTCGGGAACCAGGCCTTTGCGCCCGAGGCGGTCATTGTCGGCCACCGCCGGGCCCGGGAGGGGCTTCTCCGGTTCGGGGTCGAACAGCTCGACTTTTTCCGCCGGCGTCAGCCCCTCCTCGCCGCCGAGTTTGACCAGGTCCGGCTAACCCCGCCAGACCTGACGGTTGACTCCGGCTGCACCCTGGACCTGGGTGGGATCGAAGTGGAGGTCCGCCACGTGGGCCCGGCCCACACCGACGGCGACCTGGTGGTCTGGGTCCCCGATGAGGAGGTCCTGTTTACCGGGGACGTGGTTTTCAACAGCTGGTTTCCGACGGCATCCGAGGCCGATATTGACGGGTGGGTCCGAACCCTGGCTGACCTCCGCCGCTACCCGGCCCGGGTCGTCGTCCCCGGCCACGGCCCGCCGGCCGGGCCGGATGTCACCGAGAAACTGCGGGAATACTTCGAGGCCGTGAAGGCCGAGGTTACCGGGGCCCGCAGCCGGGGTCTCTCGGCCGAGGAGGCCGCTGCCGTCGTCGGGGCCAAGGACTTAGCCGAATGGCAGGGCCGGGAGCGACACGCGGCCCTGGTTCGGCGGCTCTGGGCGGAGCTGGCTACCAGTCGTCCGGGCTGAGGTCGAGGTCCCGGTAGAGGGCGAAGGGGATCGCGATGGTGGCGCCCGACTCGTTCTCGTAATCTTTGAGCTGACGGCGCATCAGCATCGCCATGACCTTGGCATGCTCAAGAGACATCCGCAGGCGAACGAGCTCCTTGCGGGCCGGCGGCTGGCCCGGTGGGGGCGGCTCGGGGGACGTCAGGTAGAAGATGCACGTGACCCCGTAGGGGCTCAGGGACATGACAAACTGGTCGGTATAAAAATCCGGGATCTCTTCCCCACCGCCGGCCATTATTTCCTCCCGGAAGGTTGCACATAAGCCCGGCCAGGGACCGGGCTCCGATTCAGACGGGCAGGTTTTTCTTAATCCGACGAAGGCAGAGCCCGGGGCTGCTGGAGGGTCATCGGCTGGCCGCAGCAGTGAACCCGGCCCTCGCCGCCTTTAGTGCAGAGCACCTCTGTGCCGCAGACCTCACACCGATAGCGCTTGCCGAGCTGGTTCTTGGTTGCCACCGCGCTTTCAGCACCGTCCGCCATCGTTCTGCTCCCGTTAACCCTTAAGTTTCATCGGCTGGCCGCAGCAGGTGAGGGTGCCATCGCCCTTGCGGGTGACAATAAACTCCGAGCCGCAAACTTCACAGTAATAGCGCTTGCCGGGCAGGTTGGGCATTTTGTCGAAACCTCCAGCGGCCGTTCTACTCAGAGTATAGATTTCCAGTGTCAAACCGAACGGCCGGCAGACCGGCATCCAGAAACCAGCTAGAGGTTGAGGTCGGCCAGGGCGGCCGCCGACCGCTTCTCGGGCGGGAGCCAGCCGAAAGACTCCTCGGTGGTCCCCGCCGGGTTATACTCCAGCCCAATATAGCCCTGATAGCCGAGCTCTTCCAGGGTCGCAAAGACCCGCTTCCAGTTGATTTCGCCCGTTCCCGGCTGGTGTCGTTCAGGCGAATCGGCGACCTGGATATGCCCGACCCAGGGCAGGTAGCCCCGGAGGGTTGCAACCAGATTCCCCTCTGACCGCTGCATGTGATAGACGTCGTACTGAATCTTTAAGTTCGGTGGAAACCCGAGCCGCTGGATAAGGTTAAAACTGTCGGCCGTCCGCGTCAGCAGGTAGCGGGGGCTCTCCCACGGGTTCAGGGCCTCAAGCATTATAGTCACCCCGCCCGCGGCCGCCCGGGGCAGGGCCCAGGCCAGGTTATCCAGGACCGTCTCGACCTGGGCCCCGACCGGGATATCGGGCAGCCGGTTGCCGACCAGGCAGTTCAATCGGGGGCAACCGAGCCGGGCGGCCAGGCCCAGGGCCTCGAGAAAGCACTCCCGCCACTCCGAACGCCGTCCGGGGTCGTTCGCAAAGCCCCGGTCGCCCCGGGCCATATCCCCGGCATCCATGTTGTGGAGAACGACCTCAACCCCAGCGGCGTTCCGGGCGGCCACAATCTCATCTAAATTCTC
>JAUQQI010000013.1 GCA_030549955.1 Chloroflexota bacterium | reverse complement strand
CGGCTCAAGCTCCTGGGGGGCAAGCACATGGCAGACGGTGATTTCATAGCCGGCCCCCTGGAGGGCCCGCAGACCAGCTTCGAACCCTTCCGGCGCAAACAGGTCGGAAATTAAAACCAGCGGGCCGGCAGTCTGGGGCCGCCCGGCGTAGGCCGTCAGGGCGGCGTTGAGCCGGGTCGTCCCGCCGGCCTGGACGCCCTCAAGCTGACGGACAAGCTCCAGGGTATGCTGCTTACCCCGGAGAGGCGGGGTGACGGGAACGACCCGGTCGTCCCGGACAACCGAAACAGCCAGCCGGTCGGACGTCGCCAGGACAATGTAGCCCAGGGCGGCCCCGAGCCGAAGGGCAAACTCAAACTTGTTCGGGTCACCCCAGTCCATCGACCGGCTCGCATCCACCAGGATGTGGACCGTCACGTCCTCCTCCTCCTGGTATAGACGGACGAAAAGCTTTTCAAGCCGGGCGTAGATGTTCCAGTCGATGAGCCGCGGGTCGTCCCCGGCCGCATACCGGCGAAAGTCGGCAAACTCCACCGCCCGACCTTTCCGGGTACTTCGGCGCTCCCCGCTTTGCCGGCCGGGCCGGGGCCGCCGGGAAACAAGCCTCAGCCTGGAAAGTCTCCCGAGCAGGGACTCACCAAAAATGTCGAGCAGGCCCATGACTACTTAACCGGAAGCTGTTCGAGAAGGGCCCGAACAACCCGGTCGGTCTGGACGCCCTCAGCCTGGCCCTCGAAGTTTAAAATTATCCGGTGGCGCAGGGCCGGCAGGGCCACCGCCCGGACGTCGTCGATAGCCACGTTGAACCGCCCGTCAAGAAGGGCCATGATCTTGGCCCCGAGGACGAGGGCCTGGGCCCCCCGAGGACTGCTCCCGTACCGGACATAGCGCTTTACGACGTCGGGGGCCTCCGGATGCTCCGGGTGGGTCGCCAGGACCAGCCGGGCAATGTAGTCCATTACCGGGGTCGCCACGGCCAGCCCCCGGGCCAGCTCCCCCATGGCCAGAATCGCCCCGCCGTCGGCCACCGGTTCGGCTCGGGGCTCCTCGACGGTGGTGGTTCGGTTTAATATGTCAACAAGCTCATCCGCCTGCGGGAATGAGACCAGCAGTTTAAAGAAAAATCGGTCCAGCTGGGCCTCCGGCAGGGGATACGTCCCCTCCATTTCGATGGGGTTCTGGGTTGCCAGAACGAAGAACGGCCGGGGCAGCCGGTGGACCGTGTTGCTGACGGTAACGGTTCGCTCCTGCATCGCCTCCAGCAGGGCCGACTGGGTCTTGGGGGTCGCCCGGTTCACCTCGTCGGCCAGGACCAGGTTTGCAAAAATCGGCCCGGGTTGAAACTGGAAGGTCCGGCGGCCCTGCTCATCCTCGACCAGGATCATTGTGCCGGTGATGTCCGAAGGCATCAGGTCGGGGGTAAACTGAATCCGGCTGAACTTCAAGTTAAGGGCCGAGGCCAGGGTCCGGACGAGCATCGTCTTGCCCAGCCCGGGCACCCCTTCCAGCAGGACGTGGCCGCCGGCGATCAGGGCGACCAGCACGTAGCGAATGACTTCCCGCTGGCCAACAATAACCTTCCCAACCTCGGTTTCGATCCGGGATGCGACCCTCTGAAACTCCTCAACGGTTAAGGCCGTCTGAACCACCGCAAATCCCCTTCAGCAAAAGTTCTACCGGCCCTGACTGAGGGAATCGAAGTATGCCTTCACCAGGTCCTTGAGGGAGCCGGGCACATAGCCGCTGTCGAGGGCCCGACCAGCCACCGCCTGGTACTGGCCAATGACCTCCTGGTAGGGGACCATCATCTGCCCCAGCTCCACCGGCCCATCCCCCGACTGGCGCTCCACAGGCCCGTTCGACTGCTGGCCCGGAATAAAGGATGTCTGCCCCTGGGACCCCAGCCGCTGGACGGGGGCGTAAACCGCGTCCAGCTGGCCGGTACCCGTTGTGCCCGGCCGGTCGGTCAGGGGCTGACCGCCACCCGTCGCGACCCCACCCTGAGACCGGGGGGCCGTCGTGCCGGCCACGGGCCCGGAGGTCTGACCGGAAAGACCGGCCCCAGAACCTGATTGGTTCGAACCAGAGCCCTGATTTCCCGGCCCAGCCTGGCCCTGGGCGCCCTGACCACCCGGTGCGACCTGATTCCCCTGGCCGGTCTGGTCCCCGGAACCGGCCTGAGCCTGGTTACCCTGACCTGACGAACCCTGCTGGCCCTGCTGGGCGGCCTGGGCCCCGGACCCCGACTGCCCCAGCTGACCCTGGGCCCGGGCGAGGGCACCAGGCTGCTGCTGGCCGGCGAGCTGCTGCCGTTCGGTCTCCAGCCGACCCACTACCCGGGCGAGGCGCTCCTGGTCGCCGACCCGCTGGCCCATCTCCCCAGCCAGCCGTCCGGCCTCTCCCAGGGCCTGCCGGGCGGCCTCAAGGTCGCCCCGCCGGAGGGCATCGGCCGCCTGCTGAAGCCGGTCGGCGAGGGTCGGGTTGATGCCCCGCATCGTCTGGGCGGCCCGTTCCAGGGCCTGGGCCAGGGCCTCCCGGTTCTCGGCCGACAGGTCCCCAAGCCGGCCGGCGATGTTCTCCAGGGCCTGGGCCGGTGCCTGCCGGTCGCCCTGCTGGAACTGGCCGGCGGTGCCCGGGGCCTGTCCTGACCGGTCGAGTTCCCGGGCCAGCCGGTCGAGGCCGAACCTTTCGGCCTGGGCCCGGGGATTAAGCCGGCCCGCCAGGTTCTGCTCGGCCTCGCCCAGGCGGGCCAGAGCCTGTTCCCGGTTCGGACCGGCTTCGGCCAGCTCACGGCTGAGTCGCTCAAGCTCTTCCCGGGCCTGCTGAAGCTCGGGTGACAGATTCCCGGTATTTCCGAGTTCATTCTTAAGCTGGTCGACGTTCGCCTGAACCGCCGCGATGGCCTGGCGGGCCTCGGCCTCCCGGGCCAGAAGCCGGTCCCGGGGATTTGGCTGGGAGGTGAGCCAGAAAAACAGGGCCAGCAGCACGGCGGCCGCCGCCCACCGGCGGGGATGCCAGCGCCAGGGAAAGACCCGGGCCGGCGGTATATCCGAACCCCGGGCCAGGGCGTCCGCAACCTGCCGGTCGGAAAACGCCGACTGGATCCGGCCCTCGAGCAGCTCGACGGCGGTGGTCAGCCGGTCCTTGAGGCCGGCCGAAAGGTCCACCCGGCGGGCAATACGCAGGTCGCGCCACCCAAGCCGCGCCAGATAAACCCCGAAGCCGACCAGGACCGGCACCAGCAGGCCAATGCCGACCAGCCTGACCTGGGCCGAAGAAAGGCCGGGGATAACGAGATTAGCCGCGGCCAGGGCGGTCCCGACTGCTCCCCAGACGGCCAGGGCGCCGGCAATGGTGGCCCAGGCCTCCACCAGGAGGCGCCGGCGCCGGAACCGTGCCAGCAAACTCTTCAGTTCGCCCCCCATGACTCCTCCAGACCGCGGCCCTGCTGCGGCGCCGCTAACTATTCTAGTATCCTCCGCCCGAAAACCGTTTGTCCAGTCCGGCCGGGTCGAATTTGGCAGGCGCAAGCAGGCCCGATTAGAATTGAGCGAACACAGCCGGCAAAGGAGAAGCCAACCATGCGCGCAGTCACCCTCCGACAGCACGGCGGACCCGAAGTCCTCGCCCTCGAGGACGTACCCACCCCGGTGATCCGGCCGGACGAGGTCCTCGTCCGGGTCAGGGCCTGTGCCCTTAATCACCTGGACCTCTGGATCCGCCAGGGCGTTCGGGGCTATCGGATAAACTACCCCCATATCCTCGGTTCCGACGTCGCCGGCGTCGTCGAGCAGACCGGCGAACTGGTCACCTGGGTTCAACCCGGTGACGAGGTGATTATCGCCCCGGGCATCAGCTGCGGCCACTGCTGGGCCTGCACCCATGGCCAGGAATCCCAGTGTCCTGACTACTCCATCCTCGGCGCCGGCCCCTACTGGGGCGGCTACGCCGAATTTGTCAAAGCCCCTGGCGTCAACATTCTCCCGAAACCGCCCGGCCTCTCCTTCGAGGAGGCGGCCGCGATTCCCCTCGTCTT
>JAUQQI010000328.1 GCA_030549955.1 Chloroflexota bacterium | reverse complement strand
AACGGCGGCCGGACATTAAACCCCAATATCTTGCGTTTCTAGACCCGGTCCGCCCGTACTTTTCAGCAAATTGATAGGTTTGCCCGTCAGGCCGCCGGCCTCCGGCACCTATAATGGTTCGGATAGAGGCGGACAGTCAGCCGGTTGAGGCCCAAATGTTTACCCATCTTCACGTCCACAGCGAATACAGCTTGCTTGACGGGCTCTGCCGGGTGGGGGCGCTGGTTGGCCGGGCCCGGGAGCTGGGCATGGACAGCCTCGCCCTCACCGACCACGGCGTGCTTTACGGGGCCATCGAGTTCTACACGGCGGCCGCCGACGCCGGCCTTAACCCGATCATCGGGGTCGAGGGCTACCTCGCTCCCCAGCGGGTCGAAAGCCGGACCCCGGCGGACAAGCAGCCCTATCACATTGTTCTGCTGGCAAAGAACGAGGTCGGCTACCGGAATCTCCTCGCCCTGGTAACCCGGTCCCACGTCGAGGGCTTTTATTACAAGCCCAGAATCGACCGGCGCTGGCTTGTCGAGCGGGCCCAGGGCCTGATTGTCCTCTCGGCCTGCAATAACGGGGAGATTCCGAGGCTGATTGCCGGGGGCCGTCGGGACGAGGCGGCGGCCGCCGCCCGGTGGTACCGGGAAGTTTTCGGGGAGGACTTTTACCTTGAGATACAGGATCACGGCAACCCCGAGCATCGGGCCGTTTTCCGGCAGGTCCTCGAAATCGGTCGGGAGCTGGGGATCCCGGTCGTGGCGACCAACGACGTCCACTACCTGTACCGCGAGGATGCGTCGACCCACGACATCCTGCTGTGCATCGGCACGAACACAACGATTCACGACGAGAGGCGGCTCCGGCTCGACGGCGACTCGTTTTACCTGAAAAGTCCGGCCGAGATGGCCGAACTGTTTGCCGACCTTCCCGATGCGATTGAAAACACCCGGCGGGTCGCCGAAAAATGCCAGCTCCGGCTCGATTTCAACCGTCTGCACCTGCCCGAGGTCGAAATTCCCCCGGGCCTCACCGCCTTTGAGTACCTGGCTCAGATGGCCCGGGACGGTCTCAAGCGGCGGTACGGAGAGCCCTCTGAGGAGCTCTGGCGCCGGCTCGAATACGAGCTGGACGTAATCCGGCAGACCGGCTTTGCCAACTATATCCTGGTGGTCTGGGACCTGGCCCGGTTCGCCCGGGAGCGGGGCATTCTTTTCGGGGTCCGGGGAAGCGCCGCCGCCAGCCTCGTCCTCTACTCCCTGGGGGTCACCGAAGTTGACCCGGTTGCGAACAAGCTCGTTGCCGAGCGGTTCCTCAACCCCGAACGTAAAGAAATGCCCGACGTCGACATGGATTTTGCCGACGACCGCCGGGACGAGATGATCGAGTACGTGGTCCGCAAGTACGGCTACGACCACGTCGCCCAGATCATCACGTTTGGAACCCTCGGGGCGAAAGCGGCTGTCCGGGATGTCGGTCGGGCCCTCGGCTTTTCGTACGCCGAGGTCGACCGGGTCGCCAAGCTCATCCCTCAGGTCCTCAACATGACGATCGCCCGGGCCCTTGAGGAAAACCAGGAGCTGGCCGAGCTCTACCGGACTGACCCGAAGGTCAGGGAACTTCTCGACACGGCCCGGAAGCTCGAGGGGCTGGCCCGTCACGCCAGCACCCACGCCGCCGGGGTCGTGATTTCCAGGGAGCCCCTCATCCACCACGTGCCCCTCCAGCTGCCGGGCGGCAATTCCGCCCGGGGCAGCCGCCGCCGGACCGGTGAGGACGCCGGAGGCGAGGAGGCCGCCCCCCAGATCCTCGTAACCCAGTACGACATGAACTCCGTCGCCCGGATCGGCCTCCTCAAGATGGACTTCCTTGGGCTCACAAACCTGACGATTATCGATAAGACCATCAAGCTGGTCGCCCAGACCCGGGGCGAGGTTATCGACCTGAACAGCATCCCGGAGGACGACCCGAAGACCTTCGAGATGCTGTCGGCCGGCGAGACGGTCGGCGTCTTCCAGCTTGAAGGTAGCGGCATGACCCGCTACCTGAAAGAGATGAAACCGCGGTCGGTGGCCGACCTGGCGGCCATGATCGCCCTGTACCGGCCCGGCCCGATGGAGCACATTCCCGAGTACCTGGCCGCCCGGGAAGGCCGCAGCCGGGTAACTTACCTTCATCCGGCCCTGGAGCCGATCTTAAAGGACACCTACGGGGTCATCGTTTACCAGGACCAGGTTCTATTTATCGTCCAGGCCATCGCCGGCTACACCCTCGGCCAGGCGGACATCTTCCGCAAGGCGATGGGGAAAAAGATCCCGGAGATTATGCGCCAGCAGCGGGAGGCCTTCCTGGCCGGGGCCCGGACCAAGGGCATCCCCGAGGATATCGCCGCCCAGATCTTTCAGCTGATTGAGCCCTTTGCCGGCTACGCTTTCAACAAGGCCCACGCTTTCTCCTACGCCCGGGTCGCCTACCGGACCGCCTACCTGAAGGCGAACTACCCGGCGGAATATATGGCCGCCCTCCTCTCGGCCCAGATGGACTCCCACGATAAAATTGCCAGTTCGGTGGCGTGCTGCCAGCGGATGGGTATCCGGGTCCTCGGGCCAAGCGTGAACCACAGTGGCGTTGAATTTTCGATCGAGGATGGCGGCATTCGCTACGGGCTGGGGGCCATCAAAAACGTCGGCCGGGGGGCAGCCGAAGCGATTGTTGCGGCCCGGACATCCGGCGGCCCGTTTAAAGGGATGGAGGACTTTATCGGCCGGGTCGACCCGCGGCTTCTCAACCGGCGGGTTCTTGAGAGCCTGATTAAGGCCGGGGCCTGCGACGAGTTCGGACCCAGGGGCGCCCTGCTCGCCGCCCTCCACCGCCAGCGGGAGGCCAGCCGGGGCCTTATCCCCGACATGTTCGGCGACCTGGTGGAGGTGCCCGTCCGCAAAATCGACCTTAAGGCCCCGGACGCCCAGCCCGCCGAAAAACTCGCCTGGGAGAAGGAGTTTTTAGGGGTTTACTTCTCCGAGCACCCCCTGGTGGCCGCCGTCGCCCGGCTCCGGGAGCAGGTGACGACCTTCTGCGGCCAGGTCGACGCCGAGCTGGTCGGCCAGCGAATTACGGTCGCCGGCCTGGTCAAGTCGGTCCGGGTCGGCCTTAACCGGGAGGGCCGGGCCTTCGTCTCGGCCGTTATCGAGGACCTCGACGGGAGCCTGGAGGTGACCGTCTGGCCGGAAGTGTATGAGCAGACCCGGGAGCTGTGGCGGGAGAACAACATCCTGCTAATCCACGGGCGGGTCCGCCAGCGGGCTGACCGGCTGACCCTGGTCTGCGACGCCGCTGAGCCGTATTCGCCCGATAACGATCCGGCCTCTGACGAGCCTGTCGCGGCCGGGACCGAAGCCTCAACCACCGCAACGGAGCAGTCGATGCGCGCCAACGGCACAACCTACCGTCTCATCATCACGTTTAATCGGACCGGGGACGACGCCGCCGACATCGAGAGAATCCGGCAGGTTATGGCCGCCCTTAAAGAGTTCGCCGGCCCCGACGAGGTGACCTTTGCGGTTGCCAACGGCCACGGCGTCGTATCCGTCCGGGTGCCGGTCACCACCCGCTACTGTCCCGGCCTCCGGCGCCGGCTGGCCGACCTCCTGGGCGAGCCGGCGGTCACCGCCCACCCCTTAAGTTAATCGACCCGGCCCAGGCCGGCCTCCCGGTAGAGCTGGGCCTTGCGGGCGTAGGTCTCGGCCGTCCGGCGGATCAGGTCGATATGCCGTTCGGCAACCTCGCCCTTAACCTCGGCCGGAACCCCGGCGACAAAGGACCTCGGCGGGATGACCATGTTCTCCCGGACCACGGCCCCGGCCGCGACCAGAGAATATTCGCCGATTTCAACGCCGTCGTTGACGACGGCCCCGTTCCCGATGAGGACGTGGTTCCCGACCTTGCGGGCATGGCAAATGACCCCGTGGCCGAGGGTCACGTAGTCGCCGTATTCGGCATCGGCGTCCGAGTGCACGACGCAGTTGTCCTGGATGTTCACGAAGCGGCCGATTTTGATCCGGCCGG
>JAUQQI010000304.1 GCA_030549955.1 Chloroflexota bacterium | reverse complement strand
GGCATGCGGGAACTGGTGGTCGGACCCGACTTCACCGTCGGCCGCAACCGGGAGGGGACCGTCGCTGTCCTGGGGCAGCTCGGGCCCGAGCTCGGATTCGTCCTGACCGTGGTCGAGCTGGTTGCCCTGGAAGCCAGGGTGAGCAGTTCGGCGATTCGGGCCCTGATTGCGGCCGGGGAGGTCGAGCGGGCGGCCGTTCTGCTGGGCCGGCCTGTAACCGTTTGGGGGCGGGTGGTGGCGGGCGAGGGCCGGGGGCGGGAGCTTGGGTTCCCGACGGCAAATCTTCTAACCGACCCGGATATTCTGCTGCCGGCCGACGGCGTATATGCGGCCTGGGCCGAGCTTCGGCAGGCCCGCTACCCGGCGGCGGTGAGCATCGGGGTCCGGCCGACTTTCGGACCCGGACCCCGGCTGGTCGAGGCTTATCTCCTGGATTTTGAAGGTAATCTCTACGGCGAAAATGTTAAATTAGAACTGATCAAGCGGTTACGGCCCGAGCTGACGTTTCCAACCACCGCCGGACTCATCGAACAGATGCAGCGGGATGTCGAGCAGGTTCGAGAGCTTTTAACCGAGCGGGTGACTGACCATGGCAGTACCGGCCCGAACCCTTCCGCCTGACCTGCACCGGCTTCTGCGCCGGGGCGTGGCCGAAATCATTGTCGAAGAGGAGCTTATTAAGCTTCTCGAATCGGGGGAGCCCCTCCGGCTCAAGCTCGGCTTTGACCCGAGCCGGCCGGACCTGCACCTGGGTCATGCGGTCGTCCTGCGCAAGCTCCGCCAGTTCCAGGAGCTCGGGCACCTCGCGATTCTGATTGTTGGTGACTGGACGGCCCAGATCGGCGACCCGAGCGGGCAGTCGGCCACGCGACCGATGCTGACCGCCGAGGAGGTCAGGGAGAACGCCCAGACCTACCTGCGCCAGTTTTACAAGATCGTCGACCCGGCCCGGACCGAAATCGCCTGGCAGAGCAGCTGGTACGACCACTTCACCCTTAAGGACGTCATCAACCTCACGTCCCGGTTCACGGTCGCCCAGTTCCTTGCCCGGGAAGACTTCGCCCGCCGGTTTGCCGAACGCCGGCCCATTGCCCTGACTGAGCTCCTCTATCCGCTCCTGCAGGCCTACGATTCGGTTGCGATTCGGGCCGACGTTGAATTCGGGGGCACGGACCAGAAGTTCAACATCCTGGTCGGGCGGGAGCTCCAGGCCATGCTCAGGATGCGGCCCCAGCAGGCCTTCCTGGTCCCGATCCTGCGGGGAACCGACGGGGTCCAGAAGATGAGCAAGAGTCTGGGCAACTACATTGCCTTCGAGGACCCGCCCGACGAGATGTTCGGCAAGACCATGTCGATTCCTGACGAACTTATCGTCGAATATTTCGAGCTACTCACCGACGTTCCCGACGACGAGCTTGCCCTCATCCGGGGGCAGATCGAAGCGAAGTGGGTGAACCCGATGATTCTGAAAAAGCGGCTGGCCGTCGAAATTGTCACCCAATTTCACGGCAAGCAGGCGGCCCTGGCAGCGGCCGAAAACTTCGAACGGGTTTACCAGCGCCGGAAGTTGCCTGAAGTCGTTCCGGAGGTGCCCCTCGGGTCCGAGTGGTTTGAGGGACCGGTCTGGCCGGCCGACCTGCTGTACGCCGCCGGCCTGGTTTCAACCAAACGGGAAGCCAGGCGGCTCCTGGCCCAGGGCGGGATCCGGGTCGACGGCCGGCAGGTGGCCGATGAGCCTTTACGGGTCGAACCCGGGGCTGTAATTCAGGTCGGACGCCGGAAGTTTGCCCGGCTGGTGCGGAGGTGACGGTCAGGCGCGGGTGTCTGTGGGCCCTGATTGTCCTGGTCGGGCTAATCGTTCTGGCCGGGGCGTTCATGGTTGGGGTGCTGGTTGGGGCGGCCCTGACGGGTGGGGGGTTACTCTGGTTTCCGGGCACCGTCGCTGTTGTCGAGGTTGATGGGGTGATCCAGAGCGGCGAGCAGGGCGGCCTTTTCAGCTCCGGTACCTTCAGTCGGACCCTTATCTCCCAGCTCGACCGGGCCCGGCGCCGGCCAAACGTCCGGGCCATCGTGATTCGGGTGAACAGTCCGGGCGGGGATGCGGTAGCCAGCGACGAAATTTACCGGGAAATCCGGCGGACCCGCCAGGAGTTTAACAAGCCGGTTGTAGTCTATATGGAATCCCTGGCCGCCTCGGGCGGCTATTACATTTCGGCCGCCGCCGACCGGGTCGTCGCCAACCCGAATACCCTCACCGGAAGCATCGGCGTGATCATTACCATCCCGACCTACGACGAGCTTCTCAATAAAGTCGGGATAAAGGTTTACGTTTTCCGCAGCGGCGCGTTTAAAGACACCACGAGCGGCACCCGTCCCCTGCGACCCGATGAAGAAGCCCTCATGCAGGAGCTGGTAAACCAGGCTTACCAGCGGTTTGTGGACGTGGTAGCTGAAGGTCGACACCTCCCCCGGGACCGGGTCCTCCAGATTGCCGACGGCCGGATCCTTACCGGCAGTCAGGCGAAGGAGGCCGGGCTGGTGGACGAGCTGGGTGACTTCCGACGGGCCGTTCAGCTTGCGGCTGAGCTTGGCGGCATCCGGGGCGAGCCCCGACTTCAGAATTTCAGGCAGCGGACCGGCCTCGCCGGACTGTTGGGCAGCCTTGGGACCATCAGCCCGCCGGCCGTCGCCGGACCAATTTGGGGCTTTGAAAATGGCGGGTCCCTGATGTATCTTTATACCGGGTTTTAAGTCATGGGCCTGGTGGTCGCGGTCAGCCGCCAGCTTGGGGCCGACGGTGAGGCGGTGGCCCGGCGGGTCGCCGATAAGCTCAACTTTCAGTACCTCGACCGGGAGATTGTCAGCCGGGCGGCGATGCTGGCCGGGGTCTCCGAAGAGGCCCTGGAGGAGGCCGAAAAGGTTCCCTCCCTGCTCGCCCGCATTGCCGATGTCCTGGGGCGTTACCCGGCCGACGAGCTTTTTGCGATTCCGGTTGGGGGTCTGCCGCCCGCCCCGGCCCTGACCCATGACGCCTACCGGGCCCTCATTGAGCAGGTCATCCGGTCGGTTGCCGAGCGGGGTCGGGCGGTGATTGTCGGCCATGCCGCCCCGGTCCTCCTTAGGGACTACCCGAACGCGCTGACCGTGTTTGTTGCGGCCCCCTTTGAGTACCGGGTGCGGCAGGTTGCCGCCCAGGAGCGGCTCGACCTTAAAGCGGCCGAGAAGCGGGTCAAGGAGGTTGACCGGGAACGGGCGGATTTCTTTAGAACCTATTACGGGGCGGACTGGCGCAGTCCCGAGCTTTACCACCTGACCGTAAACACCGCCCGATTCGGGGTCGAAGGGGCTGCCAGGCTGATTGTGGCTGCCGCCAGGCTCATCGCCGAGCGGCTCGGCAGTCCCATCTGAACCGTTCCTGGCCGGCGGCCACCGGTGAAGCCGGTTTTTGACCACGCCTGGGACCTTTCGCCCGAGGCGGCTGCCGCCCTCCAGAAGGAGCTGGCGGGCCGGGTCATCCGGACCGGCCGGCCGGGCAATGTCAGGCTGGTGGCAGGGGTGGACCTGGCCGCCGGCCAGCATGACGGCCGCGCCCGGGCGGCGGTTGTCCTGCTCGATTATCCCGGCCTCGAAGTCAGGCAGGTTGCGACGGCTGAAGGCCCCCTCACGTTCCCTTATATCCCGGGACTTCTCTCGTTTCGGGAGACGCCCCTCGTTCTCCGGGCCTTCGAGCAGGTCACCGCAAGCCCGGACCTTATCTTTGTCGACGGCCAGGGAGTTGCCCATCCGAGACGGTTCGGGATCGCCTGTCACATTGGGGTGGTTTTCGACCTGCCCACGGTGGGGGTGGCCAAGTCCTGGCTCATCTGGCGGGAGGTGAGGCCCGCCGAGCCGGGACCGGACCGGGGCGACCGGGTGGTTCTGCAGGCCCGGGACGGCCCGGTCGGGGCGGCGGTCAGGACCCGGCCGGGGGCCCCGCCGGTCTACGTCTCGGTCGGCCACCGGCTCGATGTCGAGGCGGCGGTTGAATGGACCCTTGCCTGCGTCACGCACCACCGG
>JAUQQI010000250.1 GCA_030549955.1 Chloroflexota bacterium | reverse complement strand
AATGTAGTATGGAGGGAAACCTCGCCGAAAAGGTAAAGCTCGGAGACATCCTCGACGGGGATAATCTTTCGAGTAGCCCCGTCGGGGGTCGGAGCATCGGGTTCGTCCGGGGGCGACGGGGAGCTGTCCTCAGGGTCTTGTTCCGGGTCAGGGGGTTCCAACGGGTCAGGCGGTTCAAGGTAGAGGGTATTTTGTTTTCGGCGCAGGCGGCCGCTCCGGAAGATGTAGTAGGCCTGGGCCACGGCAGATTATCCCCAGCAGAGCTCGGCGTAGGCGCAGACCCGGCAGATGGGCATAAAGTCCACCTGCGGCGGGTCGGCCATGGCTTCAACTCTGGCAACGCCCCTGAGGGCCTCGGCAACCCGGGCTTCCAGGTCCGGGGTGAGCCTGAGCTCTTCCCGGCGGCGCTCCCGGGGAAACCTGAGCTCACCGGTGAGGTCGCCGGCGCCGAGGTGGCGCAGGTAGACCAGGTAATAAGCCAGCTGGATCCGGGCCGCGTCGACAAGTTTTCGCGAGTATTTAACTTCGAGGACCTTGTTTTCGGCCTCGAGCAGGTCGATTTTGATCAGGTTATCGATGAGAAGTTCCCGGCGGCGGGATTCCGGATAAGCCTGCTGGTGGAAGAGACGGCCGAGGGCTACCCGGTCAGAGAGGGGCTCGAGGCGGACACCCCTGGCGAAAAGCCAGAGCTTGCGCAGACACACCGCCCAGTAATTTACCTTTGTCCCGTTCGTACGAAGGTCTTCAAATTCTTCGTCACTAATCGTGTCAGATGATATTGACATCAAGGTCAACCTCTCCCGATAACAGGCCCAGCTTATCATCATACGCAACGTTCGCTAGTAGCGTACGATTAGAGAGTTGCTTTATACGGCCGTGCTGATTAAACATATGGAACGTGCCCAGCGGAATCGGGACAAGTAGCTGGGATGCCAGAAGATAACGCTTTCGTTCTTGGTGGTCGATAAATTCGTCATAGAACCGAGGGGGCAGTATCTCAACACTCTGGAACAAGCCATAAAACTCCTCTTTAGCCTCGGGAAGGCGGCGTAAGGGACGTAACGCGTCCAGAACGTGCCTGAATGCGGCCCGGGCAGATTTAAACCGTCGGCGCTCCGGCTCGGTCCAGCCATGGCAGTAAACATCCCGGACCCATTGGCTTCCCACCTGAGCATTTAGTAACGTGCCGTCGGCAGGTGCCACTTCCAGGGTGCGGCTTAACCATTCGGGCCGGTAGACCCACTTGAGACGGTCAGCATCGTACCGACGTGCCACGTGAACCTCAACGCCGCCAGCATGCTCCCCCTTGCGATTGACGCGGCCAAACCGCTGGAGCAGGTCATCAACGGGGGCGACTTCCGTGAAAATTAAGTCAAAACTAATATCAAGAGAGACTTCGATAACCTGGGTTGCCACCAGTATCCGGACCCGGGATTCATCGCTACCCCGTAAGGCATTGATCACCTCTCGCTCGCGGGCCACCCGATCGCGCCGGATGAGCCGGCTATGCAGAAGGCAAACATCGTCGAGCTGCCGGCCCAACGACCTGAAAAGTTCCTGCGCTTGGGCGACCCGGTTCGCCACAACCAGCACCCGCCGCCCTTCCTTAGCAGCCCGGATAATCTCTGGACAGAGTTGTTCGAGAGTGGTATCCCTCCACCGGAGGCGGTGCCGAGCTATCGCTAAAAACTCGCGCGCCCATTCGTCTAGGCCCGATTCTCCCAAGACAAAGTCCGTCGGTTCGCCGCCGAGAGCGTCCTTAAGTAGGCCCTTTAAAAATCCTGGGAACGTGGCGCTCATGAATAGACAGCGCCCGCCAAGTTTTTTTATCACCTGGACCATCTCAAGGATTAGAGCCACAACGTGAACATCGTAGGCGTGGATTTCGTCAAAGATAAAAAGACCCCCAACCATTTCGCTGACCCCAATTTCGAATCGGGGCATACCAAAAAGCCATTTAAGAAGCTGAAAAGGGGTCACAACCTTAACAGGCTTGTGGACGAGACGATTAAGGTCGTCTTCCGCTCTGGCGGCTACGTAGGCTACCTCATATTCCCCTGATTTCTCGAAGTATTCCCGGAACAAATAGTCAAGGGCCCGGGCGTGAAGCACGGCGACATTTTCCCGGCCAAAATATTTCTCAAGGGTATCAGCCATCGCCTCGATACTGGCTTGATACGGTAGGACATAAAATACCCGCTCCCCACCACGGCGATTCCGGAGTACCCAGCGTAGGGCCGCCACCGTTTTACCGGCGCCAGTGGGCGCCTCAAGGAAAGCGTCTCCCTCGCACTCACCAAGTAATTCCTGGAAGCGACGTGAAGCTTGGAATTCCGGCCGAGGCAAATCATCCTTAAACTCAAGGACGCCCGCGCTCGCAGCGTGATCCGACGCCATAAGCCAGCCCCTGGTTAAAAGCATTGCGAGGGCCCCAGGATTGTCCGGTAACTTAAGGCCATCCAGTCGGCTGTGGAGGTCCCTTAGAAAAGCGCTGGGGAGCTGGAGTTCGGCGGGCACCTCGGGGAAAGGCAGTTCTTTTAGTTCCGGGTGCGCCTGCCAGAACGTTCGGAGCCAGTTCCAGTAGGGTTGAAGTTCAAGCGCCCTCGTCCGAAACTTTTTAACGGCCTCAGCGACAATATCCGGGTCTGGAAGTGGAATCCAGGCCACACTGTTCCGGAGCTCGGGGTCATCTATCTCGCGATGATGGGTAAGCACGGCCGCCACAGCTAAGTCCAGCCACTCCTCTTGGGCCTGACGGGCGGCAAGTAACAGAGCAGCCGAAAGTGCCTCATGCCGGAATTCCCAGCGGTGTGTGAAGTCACAGAGGCTCCGTTGAAACCCACTGGCGGCCTTGCCAAGGTCATGGCTTATGGCTGCGAGCACCAGGGCCTTCGCAACGGCTTCTGCCAGCGGGTCGCCCAGCAAACAGGCCCAGTGCTCACGATACGCCTTCGCCACCGCCTGGGCGTAAGCAGCTACTTGCTCCAAATGGTCGTTAAGGTAACACACGGGCTGACCGGATTTGGCCAATGGGACGCTGGGTATCGCTTCGTAAGCCTGGCCGGACCCCGGTGAACTACTCAACCCCATTCCTGACATGTTCCTTTATCCACTCCCGTTTCCATATGGGCAGTACGGCGCCAGTTTCAACGTCCCGGACAAGCCAGCCCTCTGCCCGGATCAGCACCGGCCGGCCGCGGCTGTCAACTACCCCAAAGATGTGAGTGCCCAAACGCCGGCGGTATGGCTCGGCCGATAGGACGATCGGCAGGTTGTGCAACCAGACAATACCGTACCCGCCAACCGTGTCAACAAGCTCGACAGGCAGCAGGACCCCCGCCACAAGGCCTTCGCCTACGGTCTCAAGGCGCGCGGGCCTCACAGACTCGACGGTGGCCACATCCTGGGTTCGGCCGAGCAGGAGCTGATAGCGCGGTCGTTGGAATGGCTCCGCCCAGTCCACAGGCAAGTAGAGGGTCAGACGCGGCCACACGAGGAATTCACGGCTTAAAACGTTGCGGCCTGCGAACTGGGGAGCCTCGTCGGGCTTTTTACGCTCCACCTGTACGATCGCCTCCAGATCAAAGGCCCGGCCCTCATAGTCCAGCTGGTAAGCGAACCAGGCGACATCGTCCGGCGGTACCCACTCGCCCTTGGCCGCGGCCAGGAGGCCGTAAATTGTGGAGATTGGCGGGACAGGTAGGGTGAGCTGGTGGCCAACGAAGGGCGGCACCCGGAATGACGCCGTATAGGCCGTCAAAATTACCCGAATTCCGTCGAGCATCCGCAGATTTCCCAGGCTCACGGAATATGGCGTTCAAAGACCACCGGTACAGTCTCCGCAGCCTTCTTTAGGGCTTCCCGCGGGGTTCCTGCAACGTCTATGTGGGTGTTGAAGAGCTCTTCGGCCCGGAATGCATCCAGAACCTCGGCCTCGTTTGCCAGCACCGTAGGCCGGTAGCCGAAAAATATCCCCTTGCCGGCGTCCACCAATAGCCTGTCCCGATAATCCTCCAGGATCGAGCGCAGACGGGTCAGGCTAAGATTAACCCGCTCGTAGTTCTCGTCAGGCTCGA
>JAUQQI010000206.1 GCA_030549955.1 Chloroflexota bacterium | reverse complement strand
CAGCACTCCGGTTCCAGCCCCGCCAACCCCGTCTCCAACCGAGACGCCGGTGCCGCAGGTGGTCCTGCCGCCACCGCCACCTCCGCCCATGCCGACGCCCACCGAACAGCCGGCGGTCGTCCTGCCGCCAGCCCCGCCGCCCCCGCCGGCACCCCCGGCGCCCCCAGCGGCCCCGCCGGCCGGCCCAACGGTCCTGCCGCCCACGGGCGAGCCCGACCTGCTGCCGGTGGTCACCAGCCTGCTGGCCATGGTCGGGGCCGGAATCGGATTGAGGCGGCTCGGCCGACGCTGAAGGAGCCGACCCGATGGTCGGGTCGTACCAGAGCCCGGGGCTGACGGCCCGGACCAATACGCTTAATCGCCGGCGGGAGGATACACGCCTGCTCCCCCGACCGGAGACCGCCTGGCCGGCCGAAATTGGGCCGATCCGGCGGGCTTACGCCGCCCGGGCCAGACGCCAGAACCGGCTCCGGGCCGCGTGCCGTCTGGCAGGCACTATCCTGATTGTCCTGGGGAGTCTGGGCCTGGTCCTCCTGGCCGCCGGACCGGTCTACCAGGCGGCCGCCGACCTCCTGGCCCCGTCGACCTCCCGCCCGGCTTCGGCGCCGGCCCGAGTTGATGCCGTCAGGCCGGCCGTTTACGATTACCTGGACCCTACCCTCGCCCCGCCCCGTCCCCGGGCTACCCCTGCAGCCGGGACAGCTGTCACCGTCCCCAGGGTCCCGGAGGACCTGCCGATAACCGAGCTTTCGGTCCCGTCCATCGGCCTCGTGACCAGGGTCGTTCCGGCCCCACTGATAAATCGGGGCGGACAGCTAACCTGGGAGGTGCCGCCCTTTGTGGTCGGCCACGCCGAGGGCACTGCGGGGGCCGGGGCCCCTGGCAATGCCGTGCTCATGGGCCACATTACCAGCCGGAACCTGGGCAACGTCTTTATTAACCTGGGTAAGGTGCAGGTCGGGGATATGCTGGCCATCTTCAGCGGCGACCGGCAGTTCGACTACCGGGTCGTCGAGGTCAAGGTTGTACCCCGAACCGACGTCTCGGTTGTCGGGCCGACCGATAAGCCGACTGTAACCCTGATCACCTGC
This sequence comes from Chloroflexota bacterium, assembly GCA_030549955.1. Taxonomy (GTDB): domain Bacteria; phylum Chloroflexota; class Dehalococcoidia; order JAUQQI01; family JAUQQI01; genus JAUQQI01. The sequence continues at coordinate 3,003 of JAUQQI010000206.1, read as the reverse complement.
ACCGGCACCTGGCTACCCCTGATTTCGGATTACAGCCACCGGCTCATAGTCCGGGCCGAGCGGGTCGGACCCTGAAAGAAGGGAGTCCTCGCCCGCCGGGCGGGCTTAGGGGGTGAGGGCTGCCTCCGTCTGTCTGGCCGGGATAAGCTAACCCGGCTATTTCCCTCCAGCCAGCGCCGGACCTCTCTCCCTCCTGCGGCGTCCGGGGGGCCAGAGGGTGGGGGTGCTGAGCTTCAGACTGTTGACATGGGCCTTACGTTATGTTAGCCTCTGGGTAGACTGCAGGAGGTGGCCCGTTGATGCGTTGCCCCCGGTGCCAGCACCCGGAGTCCCGGGTTGTCGATTCCCGGGATGTCGACAACGCCATCCGCCGTCGGCGGGAGTGTCTTAACTGCGGGGCCCGGTTCACGACCTACGAGCGTATTGTGCCGGCCGTGGTCTATGTCGTGAAACGGGACGGCCGGCGGGAGCCCTTCAGCCGGGAGAAACTGCTGCGGGGCATTCAGCGGGCCTGCGAGAAGCGGCCGCTGGCCACCGAAACCCTCGAAGCCCTCGCCGACGAGATTGAGGCGAAGGTCCAGCAGCTCGGGCCTGAAGTTTCCAGCCAGACCATCGGCGAGCTGGTTATGGAGCGGCTCAAAGAGCTCGACGAGATCGCCTACATCCGGTTTGCTAGCGTCTACCGGCAGTTCAAGGACCTCGAAAGCCTTAAGGCCGAGCTTGAGGAGCTGGAGCAGGCCCGCCAGCGCCGCCGCCTCCGCCAGAGTCAGCCGACCCTGTTTCCCCTCGAAGACCTCAGCTCGGGCCGGACAGTTGCCTCCGCTCCCCGGCCCCACCCCGCCCATCGCTAAAAGCCGCCGACCCTTGACAAACGGGTGGCCGGGCAGTATCCTGCCCTCAAAAGCCCCTTTTAGCGAGTTTGGGTTTGGTCGGATTCATCAGGCGGCACTGGCGGCTTGCCCTGACGGTCCTGCTGGGCCTGGTTGCCGTTGGGGCTGGGGCCTGGGCCGTCGCCCGGCCAACCCTGACGCGGGTGGCCAGGCCCCTCCCGGAGCTGTCAACACCCCCGCCCCGGCCGGTAAAATTTTACGTCTCGGGAGCGGTCGTCCGGCCCGGGGTTTACGAGCTTTCGTCCGGCGACCGGGTTGAAGATGCGGTCCGGCAGACGACGCCGACCTGGAGCGGATAAACCTCGCCGTCCGGCTCCGGGACGAGATGCAGGTCCAGGTTCCCCGGCGGCTTCCGGCCGGGCCGACTCGGCTGAGCATCAACCGGGCAACGGCCGCCGAGCTGGAGGCCCTGCCCGGCATCGGACCGGTAACGGCCGCCCGGATCATCGGCTACCGGGCAAAGAACGGCCCCTTTACTAGCATCGAACAGCTCCGGGACCTGCGGCCGGTCCCAGCCGCGACCTTTGAGCGGATAAAAGAGCTTATCGAACCTTAGGCTGACCCGGGGGTGGCTCAGCGGATGCCGGTATGGAGCTGGACTTTGCCCCAGCTTGCTGGACCCGTCGTTATCCCTGGGACCTTCGGGCAGTCCCTGGTAACAGCCATTGGGCCGGCTTTGGCCCGGCCGGAAATTGGAGGGCCGGTAAAACCCACTTTAAGCTGGGTCACTGGGTGGCAACCACCCAGGGGTGAGACCGCGTTGCCGGATACTCAGGACTACGCCCGTTACCCTGGTTTATCATAAGACGCGGGACCGATTATGGGTGACGAGCAGGCAGGCATCCGACGGTTAGAAATTCTTGGGGCACTGGCCGCCCTTTTGGCCTATTTCGCCATCCGGTGCCGCTACCTGGCTATTGACTACTTTGTCGACGAGGCCGAGAACCTGGCCGGCGGCCGTCTCATTGCCGAAGGCTACACCCTTTATCATGACTTCTTCTCCCATCATTTCCCCTTCCCCTACTGGTGGCTGGCGGCGGTATTCAAACTTTTTGGCCCATCGGTCTTTTCCGCCCGCTTTTCACTGCTGGCGCTCGAAGTCGTAGCCTGGGCTCTGGTTATGCGCCTGGTCGGCCGGGTATGGCCCCTGGCCCTGAGCCTGGTGGTCTGGGGATTTGTCGAGTACTTTTACTGGGGCCATATGGCGATTTACTACTCTTTTTCTCGCATCGGCTTCTTCGTGCCATTCGCCCTTGTCTTCTTTGCGCCCGGGGCTGAGCTCAGCCGAATCAGGACCCGGCTTATCATCTGGGCTTTTACGGTCATGGCCATCGCTGCCGACCCCTTCATGGTCTTGCCGCTCGGGCTGGTGCATCTCAGGTGGCTTATCCGCCGGCGCAATCTTCGGCCCTACGGCCGGGAGCTGGCTATTGCTCTGGCCGCCTCCGGCCTGGGTGTTGCGATTCTGGCTGCCCTCGGTACGTTTTCGGTTGCAGGTCTTTTTAACGATGCCATCGTTTTCAACCTGCTGGTTTATCGCAAATATGCCCCGGCTTTCGCCGACCCCCCTGGCGGGTGGGTGCGCAACCTGGCCACGGGCCTTGAGCTTTTCGACGGCCGCTGGCTGAATCCGGACCTGCTATCGCCCCTGGATGTGGACGGGGCCAGCCGGCGACTTTTCACCGGCTTCTTTTTCAGGCTGGCAGTCCTCGCCGCAGCCATTGGGCTGCTGGTAGCCGGTCGTGTCACTGATGGCCTCGGACTTTACGTCGTTTCGGCCGCGCTGCTGGCTCGCATGCCGGAGTTTTTTCATATCGGGCTCTTTGTCGTGGTCTCACTGCTGGCGGCCGCGCTGCTGGCCGCCGGTCATCTGGGACGGTTGCCAGGCGCCGTGGTTGGCACAGGGTTGCGGGTATTGATGGCTGCAGGCCTGGCCTGGCTCGCCTTCCGGACAGGGCCAGTCCTGGCCGATCCGGCCCTGGGGGACCAGCATCGGCAGATGGTAAGCTGGTTCGAGTCCGATGCCCGGGTGGCTGAACGTCTGACCTGTGGCCGGGCCGATGTGGCCCTCGGGGACTACCCCGGGGGCATCTACTTGAACTTCGTGACGGGC
>JAUQQI010000315.1:1179-4109 GCA_030549955.1 Chloroflexota bacterium | reverse complement strand
GGCCCAGCCAGAAGCTACCGGTCAGGCCGATGAACTGGAGGAGCATGTAAGCGCCCAGGGCGTAAAGGGCGCCGTGGGCGAAGTTCGGGATGTCCAGGAGGCCGAGGATAAGGGTGAGGCCGATCCCGATGAGGGCGTAGATCATGCCGACGACCAGACCGTTAAAGAGCTGGATTGCTACGGTTGTTGCCAGGTTGTCCATGACATGCCCCCGTGCATCTACGACCCGCGGCTGGAGTCCATAGGAGGGGTCCGGCTCGGAGTTTTAGAGGGACCCGATATCAGCGCATTCGTTAAGCTCGGCCGGCTGGGGCGTATCACCTGTCCCGATGATCTCTGCAAAGTCCCACTGGTCCTTCATGTCAGCTTTCTTTTTGCAGCGCAGGAAGAAATAGGGCCGCAAAGTCTGATGGGTCTTCGGGTCGATTCGCATCCTGCCGAGGAGGTCTTCGCCTTCCCAGCCTTCAAGGGCCTGGATGACGTCGGGGACTTCGGCGCTTTTGGCCTTCTCGATGCCCCGCAGGACCAGACGAGTCATCCCGTAGGCGGCTGCCGGGGCGTAGCCCGGGGGCTCGCCATACTTTTCCCGGTAGCGCCTGACAAATTCCCGGGCTACCGGGGTATCCAGGGTGTAATAGAAGTTGGTGCCGACCCAGAGGTTCTCCCGCATTTCGGGGTCGAGCTGGACGAGCTCCTCGACGCCGGCGCTCCAGCTCATAATCAGGGGCTGTTTGGGCTGCCACCCGAAGTTGTAGAAGGTCCGAACAGCCTGGATGGCGTCCTGACCAAAGTTAACCATGGCAATAACATCCGGGCGGGCGCTCACCGCCTTAGAAACGTAGCCGCTGAACTCCCGTTCACCCAGGGGGTGGCGGTCTGCACCAAGGACGGTGACGCCGTATTTTTCGCCCACGAGTTTTAGATACTTTTCGAGGGACCAGCCGAAGGCGTAATCGGCGATGAGGAGGTACCAGCGTTTAGCCCCCGGGTTTTCGCGAAGAAAGGTTTTCATGACCGTATCGGCGGCGGTATAGGCGTGGGCGGCCCACTGGAATGAATAGCGATGGCAACGCTTGCCGCTTATGTCTTCGGTGCCGCCGCTGAAGAAGTGGAGCACTTTACGTCGTTTGGCGACTTCTGATACGGCCAGGGCAACACCGCTGGACCAGGGGCCGATAACGTACTTGACGCCTTCGGTTTCGATGGCTTCTTCTACCCGGCGGGTGGCGGCGTCGGCCTTGGTCTCGGAGTCCCGCTTGACATACTTGATAGGCCGGCCGATGACCTTGTATCCCCATTCTTCCAGGGCCAGGCTCATTCCCCGGTCAAGGACCGGCCCGACGTCAGCGAAGGCCCCGGTAAAGGGCCAGATGCCGAGCACCGGGATCTCCTGGGCAGGCTGTGGTCCGGGTCCACCAACCTGTCCGGCCACCTGGCAGCCTGTAAGGGCCGTCTCGAGGCCAACCACGCCGACGGCAGCCGTAAGCTTGATGAACTCCCTCCGGGTGACCCCTTTCACAGTGTGCCTCCCCACAGTTGGAATGATGCTAGTTTATTATAGCCGGGGATCTGTGCCGCCGCAACGGCCTGGTGGCGCAGGGTCTGTCCCCTTTTGGCACCTGCAGTCTGCGGCTAGGCCTCTGGCGCTGATTCCAGGATCCTCCTGCCGGGTGGGAGAGGCAAGTTTGATTCCTCCTCCCAGGCCCGGAGCCGGAACTTAGGGGATGAGGGCTAGAACCGGGAAGCCCTGTGCCGCCAAGGCCTGTTAACATCCGACCGCCGCTGTGTTAGACTTAAAACCGGAGCAAAAACAGAGGGAGCAGGCGATGACCGAGGCGGCAAAGCGCTTTGTGACGGCACTACCGGACCGGGAGGCCGACTTCTCGGGCTGGTACACCGAGGTTGTCCAGCGGGCCGAGCTGGCTGATTACGCGCCGGTCCGGGGCTGTATGGTCATTCGCCCCTACGGCTTTACCCTATGGGAAAACATGCAGGCCCGCCTGGACCGGCGCTTTAAAGAGACCGGCCACGTCAACGCCTACTTCCCCCTGTTTATCCCGGAAAGCTTTCTCAAAAAAGAGGCCGAGCACGTTGAAGGTTTCGCGCCCCAGGTGGCCTGGGTTACCCAGGGCGGGGATGAGCCCCTGGGCGAACGGCTGGCGGTCAGGCCAACCTCCGAGGCGATTATCGGGGCGATGTACGCCAAATGGATTCAGTCCTACCGGGATTTGCCGGTGCTCATAAACCAGTGGTGCAATGTTGTCCGCTGGGAGAAGCGCACTACCCTCTTTCTGCGAACGACGGAGTTCCTGTGGCAGGAGGGCCACACCGCCCATGCGACCGAGGCGGAGGCCGAGGCGGAGGCCTTAAAGATCCTGGGGATTTATAAAGACTTCGTGGAGACGGACCTGGCCATCCCGGTGGTGGCCGGGCAGAAGTCGGAGTCGGAGAAGTTCGCCGGTGCCCTGCGAACCTACTCCATCGAGGCAATGATGGCCGACCGGCGGGCCCTTCAGGCGGCGACATCCCACAATCTGGGCCAGCATTTTGCGAAAGCCTTTGATATTACATTCCTGGACCGGGACGGTCAGCGCAAGTACGTCTGGCAGACGAGCTGGGGAGCATCAACCCGGCTTGTCGGGGCCATTATTATGGTCCACGGGGACGCCGACGGCCTGATTCTGCCGCCGAAGGTGGCCCCCTATCAGGCCGTCATCGTCCCGATCTGGCGTTCGGAAGCCGAACAGGAGCGGGTAACGGCGGTCGTCCGGGAGGCCGAGGGGAGGCTTAAAGGCCACGTTCGGGTCATGGCCGACCTGCGGGACGAATACACCCCGGGCTGGAAATTCAGCGAGTGGGAGCTTCGGGGCGTGCCGGTCCGAATCGAAATTGGGCCCCGGGATATCGAGAACCGGCAGGTGGTTCTGGTC
>JAUQQI010000315.1:0-1169 GCA_030549955.1 Chloroflexota bacterium | reverse complement strand
GGCGGACGGTCCCCTTTGAGAACCTGGTCGAGAACGTTAAGGGCCTGCTGGATGAGGTTCAGCAGGCCCTCTTCCGGCGGGCCCTGGATTTCCAGCGGGCAAACAGTTACAATATTGACCGCCTGGAAGAATTCGAGGCGATTTTTGCCGGACAGCGGGGGTTCGTTTACGCCCACTGGTGCGGTTCGGCCGCCTGCGAAGCGGCAATCAAGGACCGGACGGGCGCAACAATTCGGGTTATCCCCTTCGACCAGCCGGAAGGATCGGGGCGCTGTATCTGGTGCGGGAACCCTTCCGGACGGCGGGTACTCTTCGCCCGGGCCTATTAGCCGATGCAAACCCAGCCGGTCATTCTTGATTGGCCGTTTGCGCTGTTATTCCTCCTGGCTGCCGCGGCAATAATTATTGCCGCCGTCTTTGCTGGACTGATAGCGCTGGCGGTGCTTATCGGCCTGACGCTGCCCCAGGCAAAGGGCCAGGTCCGGGGTCCCGAGGCTCTCCCGCGCTAGGGCCGGTGCGGGGTCCGATTCAGAGCGGAGGCAGACGTGGCAATGGGTCAGGAGCAGGAATGGGTAACCACCGCGACGGCGGCTCGATTGCTCGGCTTAACGCGGGTCCAGGTCAGGTACCTGATTCGCAAGGGTGTCCTCCAGGCCAGAAAAGTCGATGGGCGGTGGCTCGTAAGCCGCTCTTCGGTGCTCAGTCAGTCCGGGCGGAAGCGGTAGGGCCGGCGGTCCGCCGGCTCTTCGCCGACCTGCTGGCTTACCACGGCCCCCAGCGCTGGTGGCCGGCCGAGACGCCTTTCGAAGTTATCGTCGGGGCGGTCCTTACTCAGGCGACCGCCTGGCGGAACGTTGAGCAGGCCATCGGCCGCCTGAAAAAAGCCGGGTTACTCAACCCGGACGGGCTCGCCAATACTGACCAGGCGGTCCTCGCCGACATCATCCGGCCGGCAGGCTACCCCCAGGTGAAGGCCGGCCGTCTCCGGGCCCTGGTCACGGCCCTGAAGCGGGACTTCGGCTCGGTTGATAACTTCCTCAGGTCGGACCCGGAGCAGGTTCGGACCTGGCTGCTTTCGGTGCCGGGAATCGGGCCGGAAACGGCCGACAGTATCCTGCTGTACGCCGCCGGCCGGCCGTATTTTCCGGTCGATGCCTACACCCGGCGGG
>JAUQQI010000327.1 GCA_030549955.1 Chloroflexota bacterium | reverse complement strand
CCTCTATCCGAACCATTATAGGTGCCGGAGGCCGGCGGCCTGACGGGCAAACCTATCAATTTGCTGAAAAGTACGGGCGGACCGGGTCTAGAAACGCAAGATATTGGGGTTTAATGTCCGGCCGCCCCAAAATAACGGCGGCCGGACTAAACGGGCCGGCCGCCGGGTGGGTGACGGTCGTAGAAATTTCCGGGGAAAGGTTTAGTCCGGCTTTTCGAGCTGGAAAGCCCGGTGGAGGGCCCGGACTGCTTCCTGGACCCGGTCTTCGGAGATGATGCAGGTTATGCGGATCTCCGAGGTAGTGATCATCTCGATATTGATGTTGTGGCTGGCCAGGGTTCGAAACATCCGGGCGGCGAAGCCGGGGGCGTTTTGCATCCCGGCCCCGACAATGCTTACTTTTGCCAGGTTCGTCGCGCTCACGCAGCCGCGGGCACCGATTTCCCGGGCCACCGGCCGGACGAGGCTGAAGGCTTTCTCCAGGTCGTTCCGGGAGACCGTAAAGGAGAGGTCGGTCAGGCCCTCGACGCTCGCGTTCTGGACGATGACGTCGACGCTGATCCCGGCTTCAGCAAGGGGCTCGAAAATGGCCGCCGCGATGCCCGGCCGGTCCGGAACACCCAGGACCGTTACTTTCGCCACGTCCGTGTCGTGGGCGATGCCGCGTACCTTGTTTCGCCGCTCCATATCGACCTCCCCGTGGATGAGGGTGCCCGGGGCATCCGTAAAGCTGGATGCCACCAGAATCGGGATATTGTAGATGGCCCCAATTTCAACGGCCCGGGTGTGCATTACCCGGGCGCCCTGAAATGCGAGCTCCAGCATCTCCTCGTAAGAGATATCTTTGAGTTTCCGGGCCTCGGGTACGACCCTCGGGTCCGCCGTATAGACGCCCTCGACGTCGGTGTAGATCTCGCACCGGTCGGCCCCGAGGCTGGCGGCGAGGGCGACCGCCGTGGTGTCCGAGCCGCCCCGGCCCAGGGTCGTAATATCCAGCTCGTCGGTGAATCCCTGGAAGCCGGCCACGATGGGTATCCGGCCGGCTGAAAGCTCCTGAAGAATGCGGTGGGGGTTGACGGCAAGAATCCTGGCCCGACCGAACCGGCGCTCGGTTTTAATCCCGGCCTGGAATCCGGTCAGGGCGACCGCCTCATGGCCCAGGTCTCCCAGGGCCATGGCCAGCAGGGCGCAAGAAACGACCTCGCCGGTATGGAGGAGCAGGTCCAGCTCCCGCTCGGGCGGTCTTTTTGCAACCTGGCGGGCAAGGGCGATAAGTTCATCGGTCGTGTCGCCCATTGCGGAGGCGACGACAACCACGTCACTGCCGGCTTCTCGGGTGGCGGCGACCCGGCCTGCCACGGCCTTAATCCGTTCGGCGCTGGCGAGGGATGAACCTCCGTACTTCTGAACGACCAGTTTCTTCATGGTAACGGTTCGGGCCCGAACTGTTGTCGAAGGAGAGTATAGCAACGGCCTGACGGCGGCCGCAACCGACGGCCGTGGTTTTGACACCCCGGCCTAATCTGCCCGATACTTTTATTCGAACACCGATGGGCAAGTTCTTCATCACGACCCCGATCTACTACGTCAACGACGTGCCCCACATCGGCCACGCCTACACGACCATCGCGGCCGATGTGCTGGCCCGGTTTCACCGCTGGCTCGGGGATGACGTCTTCTTCCTGACGGGGACCGATGAGCATGGCGTGAACATCTACCAGGTTGCGTCGGCCCAGGGAGTCGACCCCAGGGACTGGGTCGACCGGATTGCGGCGGAGTTCAAGCGGGCCTGGGCCGAGCTGCTTATCAGCAACGACTACTTCATCCGGACAACCGACGCCCGCCACGAGGCCGGCGTCCGGGCCTTTATGGAGCGGCTTTATGCCAGCGGCGATATCTACAAAGGTCGTTACGAGGGCAAATACTGCGTCAACTGCGAACGGTTTTATTCCGAGGACGAGCTGGTCGACGGCCTCTGCCCGATTCACCTGCGGCCGCCGGTCTGGTACGCCGAAGACAACTACTTTTTCAGGCTTTCAAAGTATGCCGACCGGTTGATTGCGGCCATCGAGGATCCCGAGGACCCGAATCACTATGAAGTCGAGCCCCCGGCCCGGCGCAACGAGGTCCTGGGCAAAATCCGGGCGGGACTGCTGGATATCAGCATCTCCCGGGCGATTCCGTGGGGCGTTCCCTTGCCCTTCGACCCGGACCAGACGGTTTATGTCTGGGTTGATGCCCTGCTCAACTACATCACGGCCATCGGGTTCCACGACCCGGCAGCGTTCGACCGCTACTGGCCAGCCGACCTTCACCTGATGGCGAAGGACATCATCTGGTTCCACGCCGTCATCTGGCCGGCCCTCCTGCTCGCGGTCGGGCTCCGGCCACCCCGCCGGGTCTTTGCCCACGGGTTCTTCACCGTCAACGGCCAGAAGATGAGCAAGACCCTGGGCAACGTCATCCGGCCCGGGGACCTGGTCAGGCGGTTCGGGGTCGATGCGACCCGCTGGCTTCTTTTAAGCCAGTTTCCCTTCGGCCAGGACGGTGACATCTCTGAGGGCCTGATGGCCCAGCGCTACAACGCCGAGCTTGCGAATGACCTGGGCAACCTGGTGAACCGGACGGTCGCGATGGTAAATCGCTACTGCGAAGGGGTTATTCCCGAACCGGGCCCGGAGGAGGGGCCAGATGGGGAGCTTAAGGCCGCGGCGGTCGAGGCCGGCCAGGCGTTTCAGGCGGCCCTGGCAGCCCTGGACTTTTCAGGGGCCATCGCGGCGATTAACGGCCTGGTGGCCCGGACAAACCGGTACATCGAAGAGACGGCGCCCTGGAACCTGTCCCGCACTGACCGCCGCCGGCTCGGCACCGTGCTCTACAATCAGGCCGAGGTTCTGCGGGTTCTCGGCCACCTGGTTACGCCGTTTATGCCCGAGACGGCCCGGACCATTTGCAGATACATCGGGGTGGAGCTTGACCTGTCCCGGCCGCCGGCCGAGACAGTCCGCTGGGGCCAGCTGCCGCCGCGGGTGCGGGTTGAGGCGGCCCCGAAGCCCCTCTTTCCGCGGATTTGAACCAGACCTGGGCGAAGGAGAGCGAGATGGCGACGCTGGAAGTCGGACAGACGGCACCTGATTTCAGCCTGCCGACCCTGGATGGCGAGACCATTCGTCTCGCGGACCTGCTCAAGGCCGGCCCGGCCGTCCTGGTGTTCTGGAAGTCGGGCTGTCGGGCCTGCGACCTCGCCTTTCCGTACCTGGAGCGGCTGGCGGAGATTGCTCCGGAGGTGGCAGTAATCGCCGTCGGCCAGGAAACGACTGATTCGGCCCGGATTTACGTCGCCCAGACCGGCCTCCGGCTTGGGGTCGCCCTGGACGGGCCGGATTATGCTGTGTCCCGCCTGTACGACCCGGCTTTCACCCCGACCATCTTCCTGGTCGGGTCGGATGGCAAAATTCTGTTTAAAGGCGAAGGGTTCTCGAAGGCAGACCTCAATGCCCTGGCCGCAAAGGTGGGGGAGGTCATCGGCCGGCCGGTGCCGGAGGTGGCCCCCATCGACGATGGGGTACCGGTTTTCCGGCCGGGGTGAACGGCCCGGCAACGGGCCCAGGTCAGGGTCCAGGGAAACTGAAGGTGACGGAAGAAAGCCGACGCCACCGCCAGGCTAAAGTAACAACCCGCACCGGCGACGACGGCTACACCAGCCTGCTTGGGCACGGCCGGGTGCCGAAATACCATCCCCAGCCCGAGACCTACGGGACAGTCGATGAGGCGACGTCAGCCCTCGGTCTCGGCAGGTCCCTGAGCCGGGACCCGCGTGTGCGGGAGATTGTCTACCAGGTCCAGCAGGACCTTTACATCATGATGGCTGAGCTTGCAGCCACGCCCGAGGCCCGGGAGCGGCTTCCCCGGCGGATAACAGCCGAGGACGTGACCCGGCTTGAAGGCTGGGTCGAAGAGCTGAAGGGTCGGGTTGAAATTGCCCCAAGGTTCGTCATCCCGGGCGATTCGGTTGCTGGGGCCGCCTTCGACCTGGCCCGCACGGTTATACGCCGGGCCGAGCGCCTCGTGGCCCGGCTGGTCCACGAGGGTCACCTGTCCAACGGGGAGATTCTG
>JAUQQI010000097.1:2148-4119 GCA_030549955.1 Chloroflexota bacterium | reverse complement strand
ACTACCCTGGAACTGCTGGGCATGGCGAGCCAGCTGAACAGCGACCTGGTTACGGCGGCGGCCTGCCTTCAAGAAGCCGCCGCCACCTTCCGGCAGCTGGATGACCCCGAAGGTGTCGCGGCCAGCTTGGGCAGTCTGGTAGTGTGTGCGGCTACGCATCCCCACGACCTCTCGGTGCCCGGGGTTTCCCTGGCTGAAGCCATCGAAGCCGGTCAAACCGCGGTCATGGTTGCCCGGGCAGTGGGCTGGCAGGCGGGAGAGGCCTATGCCCTGGCAAGTGTCGGGCTGGGCTTTGGTTCCGCCGGGGACTACGGGGTCGCCCTGGAGGCCGCCCGCGAAGCCCTGCGGCTTGCCCAGGAGATCAAGCACCCCCAGTGGGTAATTTTGGCCCATCGGGCCCTGGGCCAGCTCTACCTGGACGTGTTGGCCCGGTGGCTGGCCCGGTCCCACCTCGAAGAGGCCCTGGAAATCCTGGGTGAGGTAGGTTCGACGGTCTGGAAGGGTTATATCGGTGCCGCCCTGGCTGCGGTTTATGTCGCCCTGGGACAGCTCGGCCAGGCCGAAGGCATTCTGTGCGGACTGCTGACGCCCGAAACTCCGGCCCGAACCGGCTGGGAACGCCAGTTGTGGGCCGCCGGGGCAGAACTTGCCCTGGCCCGGAATGAGCCGGACGCGGCTGTGCCCGTTGTCGACCGGCTCACGGCGTCGACCCCTAACCTGGGGGCGGAAGGCGTGATTCCGCGGCTGTGGACCTTGCGGGGCCGGGCTCTTGCCATGTTGCGCCGCTACGAAGAAGCCGAGGCCCTTCTCCAGGCCGCCGCCGATGAGGCGGCGAACCGGGGGGTACCGGCCTGGGAGCTTCGGGCCCACCTGGCCCTGGGCCGGCTTTACCGGGCCTGGCGACGTCAGGCCCGGGCGGCGGCCGAGTTCGGGGCCGGCCGGGGCATCGCCGAGCGGATGGCCGCCCGGATTGGCGACGAGGGCCTGCGCTCAGGTTTTCTTGGACAACTGACGACCCTCCTCCCCGCGGCCGGGGACCGGGAGGCTGGCGGCCAGGACTGGGGCGGGCTGACCCGGCGGGAGGCCCAGGTGGCCACCCTGATAAGTCTGGGTAAGACGAACCGGGAAATTGCCGAGGCGCTGGTCGTTAGCGAGCGGACGGTGGAATCCCACGTGGCCAGCATTATGGGCAAACTCGGCTTCAGCTCCCGGTCGCAGGTTGCCGCCTGGGTAATCAAACGGGGGTTAGGTCGGGACGAAGGGGGCCAGGGATAGTCGCCTGGCGGCCGAAGGGGGCGTGCGACCAGCCGAGAGCGGGATTGGGCAGGCCTTGACAGTGGGTCGATGGGCTGATATATTAATAACTGGTCGGGCCAGGGACGGAGTAGGTTCCGGGTCCGGCGGCCTACGAACCTCCAAAGGATGTTCCCGGCTGAACCTTAAGAGGCGGTCCGGCGCGGGGGTGTTGACAGGCACTGCCGGGCCTGCTAAAATCAAGATTGCGGTTCGAGGGCGCACCTTGACAATTGAATAGTGGGAGGAAGGACGCTCCCGTTAATTCCGACCAAGACAGACGACCAGGACAAACTCGAAGGTTGAACGCAGTTTGACTGGAGAGTTTGATCCTGGCTCAGGGTGAACGCTGGCGGCGTGCCTAACACATGCAAGTCGAGCGGGTCGGGGCTTCGGCCCCGGCCAGCGGCGAACGGCTGAGTAACACGTGGGTAACCTGCCCCCAAGTGGGGGATAACCCCGGGAAACTGGGGCTAATACCGCATGTGGTTGCCGGGCGGATGCCTTGCAACTAAAGGGCGCGAAAGCGCTCGCTTGGGGAGGGGCCCGCGGCCTATCAGGTAGTTGGTGGGGTAATGGCCCACCAAGCCGATGACGGGTAGCTGGCCTGAGAGGGTGGTCAGCCAGACCGGGACTGAGACACGGCCCGGACTCCTACGGGAGGCAGCAGTGGGGGAT
>JAUQQI010000097.1:1595-2121 GCA_030549955.1 Chloroflexota bacterium | reverse complement strand
AAAGCCTGACCCAGCGACGCCGCGTGGAGGAAGAAGCCCTTCGGGGTGTAAACTCCTTTTGCCGGGGAAGAAACCTGACGGTACCCGGCGAATAAGGGCCTGCTAACTACGTGCCAGCAGCCGCGGTAATACGTAGGGCCCGAGCGTTACCCGGATTTACTGGGCGTAAAGGGTCCGCAGGCGGCCCGGCCAGTCGGGCGTGAAATTCCTCGGCTTAACCGAGGAGCTGCGTCCGATACTACCGGGCTCGAGGACGGGAGAGGGAGGTGGAATTCCCGGAGTAGCGGTGAAATGCGTAGATACCGGGAGGAACACCGGTGGCGAAGGCGGCCTCCTGGCCCGTTCCTGACGCTCAGGGACGAAAGCGTGGGGAGCGAACCGGATTAGATACCCGGGTAGTCCACGCCCTAAACGGTGGGTGCTAGGTGTGGGCAGGTATCGACCCCTGTCCGCGCCGAAGGTAACCCGTTAAGCACCCCGCCTGGGGACTACGGCCGCAAGGCTAAAACTCAAAGGAATTGACGGG
>JAUQQI010000235.1 GCA_030549955.1 Chloroflexota bacterium | reverse complement strand
GGACCAATGGGGCTGAACGTATCCGACCCCTTCGCCCGCCACCACTGCCGGTCGCCCCGCTGCCAGACCCGGGCCGAAATGTCGAATCCGCAGGTGTAGCCCAGCACGTACCTTAAGGCCTCCCCCGGCCGGACGTTTCGGGCCCGCCGACCGATGACGACGACCAGCTCGCCTTCAGCGTCCACCCGGCCGGCATCGGCCGGGATGATAACCGGGTCGTCGGGGCCGATGACCGAAGACGGGGGCTTTAAAAAAAGCTCCGGTTTGGTTGGGACCGGCGAGTTAATGGCGTGGCTCGGGTAGTTGACGGCCGCGGCCAGGATCTTACCCGGAATGACCGGGGCCAGGAGCCGGACTTCCCCGAGGCTGAAAGTCTGCCCGGTCAGGCGGCCGGTTGGGTCGGGCTCAAACGGGGTGCCAGCCATTACCCGGACCCGGTCATCGTCGAGGATGCCGTAGTAAACTTCGTTGTCGACCCTGAATCGGACGAACTTCATCGTTCCTGCCCTCGCTCAAGGATAAAAGTCCGGAGAAGTCTATCAGGAATCAGGGGTTGCCGCAAGCCGGGCCAGGTCGTCGGCAACCTCGAGCAGGCTGCGGACAATGACCACATTGGGCGGGTAGGGGAGACCCCGGTTCATGAACCAGTCCCGGAGGTAAACCCGGGGAATTCCGTTCTCCGCCAGGTAGATGGCCGTCGGGCCGTCGTCGTCGCAGTGCTCCCGGGCTCCAACCTGGCGGGCGGCTAACAGCTTAAAGCGGGCTGTGCTCAGCCGGGTGTTGTTGAGCCGGACTTCGGCTATATAGTCCCGCAGACCATGACGCTCCAGCCACCGCTCAACCCACGGGCGGGCCAGCTCTTTCCGGCCGCTCACCAGGACCACCTTTCGGTAACGAGCGATGGCCGCAAGGCCGTCCCGGGCATCGGGCATGCTGAGCCGCCCGGCGTACCTGAACCACTCAACCGTCAACCAGAAGAGCCGGTGAGCCCCCCGGAGCTCCAGGGGAGGCGCGGAATCCTCCGGGGGGTGCTTCTCGAGCCGTCGGCCGATTCCGAGGTTCAGGCCCAGGGGTGGGCGGCAGAGCACCCCATCGAGGTCGCAGGTAAAAATCGGCAGGCCGATGGACATCCCTGTCTAGTCTTTGCGGACGGCAATCCTGACCTGGGTGCCCGGCGGCACCGCGGTACCGGGTGCCGGGTCGGTGCTCAGGACACACCCGACGCAAACCCGCTTTAAGACATCATCGGGGATGCCCATCCCATGCCCCTGGTAGGTAACCGTCGGGTGGACGTCAAGGCCGGCCTGCTGAATGAGCTGTTTGGCCTCGGCCTCGGGTCGGCCAATAACGTTGGGCACCGCCGTGTTCCCGCCGGTACTGACAATGAGGGTCACCACCGTGCCGGGATTCACCGGGGTCCCGGGGGTCGGGTTTTGCGAAATTACCTGGCCGGCTGGTACCTGGTTGCTCGGCCGGGGCTGCTGGCGGACTTCCAGGTCGAGGCTTCCCAGGATCTCGAGGGCCTCCTGAATCGAGCGGCCGGCGACCGAAGGCATCGCCAGCGGTCCCCCGCTTCGGCCCGGGGTTGGGGTGGGGGCAGGCGTCCCCACCGGCGTCGGGGTCGGGGTCTGCGGAGCCACTGTCGGGCCGGGCACCGGCTTTTGGCCCTTGATAAACCAGTCGGTAATCGGGGTGCAGCCCCGGGCCTGCGGGGCGCCGTCCCGCTCGGCCTGGTCCCGGCCAGGTGGAATGTTCCGGTTGCCCCGATTCGGCCCGCTATCCGTCGGCTGCTGACCGCTGCTGACCGGCAACCCGGTTTCGGCACAGACGGTCATCCGCTCGACGCCCGCCGGAACCGGGAACGGTTTGACCGGCTTGTCCCGGTGGGCATACTCCATGAACCGGTTCCAGATCGGCCCCGACGCCTGGATGCCGTAAATGGGGCCCATCGGGGACCCGTCGGAATTGCCCACCCAGACGCCGACGACCAGGTCCGGGGTGTAACCTAGTTGCCAGCCATCCTGGTTATACTCCGTGGTGCCGGTCTTGGCCGCCGCCGGCCGGGATGCCAGCTTTAGCCAGCTGTTCGGACCCCAGACAAACGACCGGGCATCGTTATCGGACAGGATGTCGGTTATCAGAAACGCAACTTCCGGCCGGAGGACCTGCTTGCCAGGACCCGGCTTAAATTCCTCCAGGACCCGGCCCCGGTAATCGGTGACTTTTAAGATCGCCACCGGCGGGTGCCGGACCCCCTGGGCGGCGAAGACCCCGAAAGCCGAAGTGAGGTCCAGGAGCCGCACCTCGCATCCGCCCAGGGTGATGCTTACCCCGCACTGAACCGGGTCCTCCCGCAGGAATACGACCCCCATATCCTTGGCCAGCTCAATCATATTCTGGACCCCAACAAACTGGATGGTCCGGATTGCCGGTATATTCAACGAGCCGGCCAGGGCCTTGCGGATGGGGATCGGGCCCCGGAACTTGAAATCGTGGTTGTTGGGCCGGTAGACCCGGTTGCCGATGCGGAGCTCAATGGGCGAGTCGTCCAGGATAGTCGCGGGGGTCCAGCCCCGCTCGAAGGCGGCGGCATAGGTTATCGGCTTTATGGCCGAACCCGGCTGCCGGAACGAGAGGGCAACATTAACCTGACCGTCGATACTCCGGTCGTAAAAGTCGGCGCTGCCGACCATGGTCAGGATTTCGCCGGTGTTGGGGTTGATGGCGACCAGGGCGGCATTTGTTGCCCGGTAGCGGCGGATTTGCTGGATATGGTCCCGGATTATCTGCTCGGCCGTCTGCTGGAGGTCGAGGTCCAGGGTAGTGATAACCCGCAGGCCGAGGTTAAATACGGCCTGCTCGCCGTATTTCTGAATGAGCAGGTCCCGGACGTAGTTAACAAAGTGGGGGGCTTTAATATCCCGCTTCGGCTCGGCAAAGTGCAGGGGGGTTGCCCGGGCCTCGTCGGCCTGCTCCGGGGTAATAAACCCGTGCTTGACCATCAAATCCAGGACGAGTTCCTGGCGGCGCTTGGTCAGGTCGAAGTTCGTGAACGGGTTGTAGTCGGCCGGCGCCTGGGGGATACCGGCCAGAAGGGCCGCCTCGGCCAGGTTTAAATCTCTGGCCGGCTTACCGAAATAGGTTTGGGCCGCCGACTCGATGCCGTAGGCGAGATTCCCATAGTACACCTCGTTGAGGTACATTTCGAGAATCTGGTCTTTCGTGTACCGCTGGGAGATCTCGTAGGCCAGGAGAAGCTCTTTGATTTTCCGGTTAATGGTCGGGGCGAACCGTTCTTCCGGGTCAAAGAGGGCGTTCCGGACAAGCTGCATCGTGATGGTGCTGGCTCCCGACTCGATCCGGCCCCCGGTAATGTTCTGGATAGCGGCCCGGACGACGGCCTGCCAGTCGACACCGGGATTATTGTAGAAGTTAGGGTCCTCGGTCGCGAGGGTCGCCTGGATTATGGCCGGCGAAACGTCCTTCAGGGGGACCCAGATCCGGCGGCCGGCCCGGGGGTCGAAGAATTCGGCCAGCAGGTTGCCGTTGCGGTCGTAGATGCGGGTTGATTGAAAGAGGGGACGTTCGATGAGCCGCTCCGGAGCAGGCAGGTCCTCTTTGATCTGCTGGTAGAAGACCGCCCCTGCAACCGCCACCCCGCCTGTTGCGAGCAGCCCCAGGAGGAGGGCGAGGGCCGCGGCGCTCAGGATGATGCTCAGCCGGCCGGGCCGCCGCCGGCCCTTGCCGTTAAAGGGCGGCAGGGCCGTCCGGCGTGCGGCCCGGCGGTTCCGTTTGCGGCTCCCTGCCATCTACGCGATATTTTACCGGATAGGCGAGGCCCTACGATTCATCCGGGGCATTCATGATTCGGGGATGCTCGTGACCGGTTTCTTGCCCTGGAGGGTGTACAGCCGGAGGATCTCCGCCACGGTTGTAGCCTCGTCAGCCCGCTTGTCCGACCGGACGAAGCTGACGGCCCGGGGGAACCTGAGGGCGTAGCCGAGCCGCCGTTCGGTCTCGGGCGCCGCTTCTCCTTCCGGGGTCAGGCCCAGGCCGCAGGTGTGAAGGGGGCTCCGGGTTATTTCGTCGGCCTGGACCGTCACGACGTAGACGGGTTCGACCCAGACGTCAGGCTCAAGGAGCGACTCGACC
>JAUQQI010000281.1 GCA_030549955.1 Chloroflexota bacterium | reverse complement strand
ACCTGGTGAACTATGCCGGTTCCCGGGGGGACAACCCGGAAGTTGTCAAAAGCCCGCTGGGCCCAGCGGAGAAGGGCATACCGCTCCCGGTTGCGTTCGAACTCCTTTTCGACGTTGGAAAAGAAAGCGTAAGCTGAGCCGAAGTAATCGACCTGGACCGAATGGTCGATGACCAGGTCGGCCGGAACGACGGGGTTGATGCGCTTCGGGTCCCGGCCGAGCCGTGCGACGGCCGAGCGCATGGCGGCCAGGTCGACCACGGCCGGCACCCCGGTGAAATCCTGGAGGATAACCCGGGCCGGCATGAACGGGATCTCCTCTTCGGGCAGGTCTCGACCGGACCACCGGGCGGCCGCCGCCACGTGGTCCTCGGTTACGACCCGGCCGTCGCAGTTTCGAAGGATGTTTTCGACCAGAATCTTGACCGAAAACGGAAGCTTCGAGACCGGGCCGAGACCCTCGGCTTCCAGGCGCTTGAGGTCATAAAAATAGACCCGGCCGGAATTCGTTTCAAGGGTCGAGCGGGCACCGAACGGGTTAAAGCTGGGCATGGCGATGCTTCTCCGCAAAGATTTCCTGGCTTTCAGGTTGCCAGTTAGATACTACCACCCTGTCCCGCCAGCCTCAAGGCGCTGGCCGCCGGGGGGCAGAAGGTGTTAAACTTAACGCCGGTGCCACTGCGCCGAACGGAGCCAGCCGATGCCCGCCATAGTTGTTGTCGGGGGACAGTGGGGCGACGAAGGCAAGGGCCGAATCGTCGACCTGCTTTCCCGGGATGCGGCCGTTGTCGCCCGGTTCAACGGTGGGGATAATGCCGGCCATACGGTCATAAATGAGCTGGGGGAGTTTGCCCTCCACCTGGTCCCGGCCGGTATTTTCTACCCCCAGACCCTCTGCGTCATCGGCAACGGGGTCGTTGTCAACCCGAAGGTTCTCCTCGGGGAGCTTGACCTGCTGGCGGCCCGGGGCGTCGATATCTCCCGGGTGGCTGTCAGCGACCGGGCCCACCTGGTCATGCCCTACCACCTGGAGATCGAGCGGCTCGAGGAGGAGGCCCAGGGGACCGCCGCGATCGGGACGACCCGCCGGGGCATCGGGCCGTGCTACGCCGATAAGGCGGCCCGGCTCGGCATCCGGATGGGCGACCTCCTCGACCCGGAGGGATTCACCACCCGCCTGAAGTTTGTCATCGAGTACAAGAACAGGGTCCTCGAGCGGGTCTATGGCGCCCGCCCCCTTGACTGGCAGGCCGTCGCCGATGAGTACCTGCGCTACGGCGAGCGGCTCCGGCCGTTCATCCGGGACACCAGCCTGATCGTTGCCCGGGCCCTGGACCAGGGGGACCTCGTCCTCCTGGAGGGCGCCCAGGGCACCCTGCTGGACCTGGACTACGGCACGTATCCCTACGTGACGTCGTCGTCGACGGGGGCCGGCGGGGCATGTCTTGGGGTTGGCATCGGCCCGACCCGGATAACCCACACCCTGGGCGTCTTCAAGGCCTACGTAACCCGGGTTGGGGGCGGGCCGATGCCAACCGAGCTCACCGATGAGGTCGGCCAGCTCCTCCGGGAGCGGGCCCGGGAGTACGGGGCGACAACCGGCCGGCCCCGACGGTGCGGCTGGTTCGACGCCGTCCTGGCCCGGTTCAGCGCCCGGGTTAACGACCTGACAAGCATTGCCATTACCCGCCTCGACATCCTGGACGCCTTCGACCGGATCAGGGTCTGCGTCGCCTACCAGACGGACGGGGTCGTTTTGGACGAATTTCCGACGAGCGCCGCCCGGCTCGCGGCTGCAAAGCCCGTCTACGAGGAGCTTCCGGGCTGGCTCACGGATACCAGCGGCGTGCGCCGCTTTGAGGACCTGCCCCCCAACGCCCAGCGCTACGTCCGGCGGCTCGAGGAGCTTATCGGCCGGCCGGTGAGCCTGGTCAGCGTCGGCCCAGAGCGAAACCAGGTCATCCCCCTGCGGCCGATTCCTTAGGACCGGTCTGCTCCCCGCGGCTCCAGCAGGACGATTTCCGGCTCTTCAGGAAGCTCCCGCCGGCTGATGCTCAGCCGGGGCCGGGCCTCCACCGACTCCCGGCCAACCTCCTGGAGAAACCCCTCGACCGGCTCGAGGGCCGTTTTCAGGCCCGGAATCCGGTAGTGCATCGGAATGATGACGGCCGGCTCCAGCAGGCTTATCACTTCGGCGGCCTCGGCCGGTCCGATGGTCGAGTGGTTCCCGACCGGGATCAGCAGGATATCGATTTTCGGAAGGGCTTCAACCTGGTTGGGGGTAAGGACGTGGCCGAGGTCGCCGAGGTGACATAATGTCAGGTCTTCGGCTTCAATGATGAAGACGGTGTTCCGGCCGTGCCGCTTCCCGCCCTCGTTGTCGTGGAAGGTACCGATGCCGGTTATAAAGATGCCCTGGATCTCATACTCCCCCGGCCCGTCCACGATCTTGGCCCCCGGCACCGCCTCAATATTGCCGTGGCCCGGGTGCCGGTGGCTTACGGTCACGATGTCGGCATTCTGGCGGGGCAGGGAAAGGCCGATGCGCCGGTCGTAGGGGTCAGTAATGACAGTCGCTTCCCGGGTCCGAATTCGGAAGCAGGCATGCCCAAACCAGACAATTTCCATCTCAGACCACCGTGATGCGGGACCCCCGTTCCCCCCGGCTAACCTCCACCCGGACGGGGAAACGGTCTTTAAGGTCCGGCAAATGGGTTATAACAATCAGCTTTTCGAATTCGTGGGCGATGCTCGCAATCGTCTCGACGACCTTCTCCCGGGCGGTGGTGTCCTGGCTGCCGAACCCCTCATCGATGACCAGCATGTTGAGCTGGGCGCCGGCCCGGCGGGCCAGGAGCCGGGAAAGGGCGATCCGGATCGCGAGGTTAATCCGGAAGGCTTCCCCGCCGGAATAAAGCTCGTAGTTACGGGTGCCCAACTCGTCCGAGATGGTAATGTCCAGGGTCTCAATCGTGCCGTCGCCCGACTGGGTCGGCCTCTGGGTGCTGACCTGGACGTGCATTCGGTTATCCGTCATGCTGCCGAGAAGCCTGTTGGCCTCCTCCTGGATTTCGGGGACGGCGGCTTCGATCACCATGGCCGGCACATCCTTCTTGCCGAAGGCCCGGGCCAGCTCCTCATAGAGGCCCTGCTCTTCGGCCGTCTGCTGCCGCTCGGCCCGCACCCTCTCAAGCTCGCCTGCCTTCCGCCTGCAGTCGTCGAGGAGTTGCCGAAGGGACCCCCGGCGGGTGTCGAGCTCCCGCCGGCGGGCTGATTTCTGTTCGAGACAGCCGTCCGCCTCCCGTTTGACCCGCCGCAGGGCTTCTTCCAGCTCGAGCGGCCCCGGGGGTTCGGGGAGGCGGGGACAGAAGGCCGGGACCCGGGGAATCTGCCGGGCCAGGGCCGCCCGTTGGGCTTCGACCTCGGCCATGCGTTCGGCCTGTTCGGCAAGGCGGGCCTCATTCTCCTGGAGCTGCCGCTCCACGTCTGAAAGCTCGGCCTCAATTCGGGGCAGGTCCGCCCGGGCGTGGTCAAGGCGGTCTTTAAGGACCGGGCAGTCCCGCAGGGCCTCCAGCTCGTCGGCGACCTGATGGTGCCGCCGGTCGTCGTAGCCCAGGGACCGGCGCCGGATTCTCACCTTGACCAGTTCGGCCGCCGTCCTGTAGGTTTCCGGCCGCCGGCGCAAGGTCTGACCGGCCTCTTTCGTTTTGGGGTCGACTTCCGGCCCGTCAAAGGCCAGCACCCGCTCAATGGCGGCCGCCAGGTCCGTAAGGCCCTCCACCTCGGATTCAAGGGCCGGAATCTCGCCGGCAGCCTGCCGGCTCCGGCGCAGGTTCGCCTCGACCTGGCCCAGCTCCCGGTTCAGCTGTTCCAGCTGGCGCTGCCGGTCCCGTTCAACCTGCTCCAGATCCTGCCGCAGCCGCTGAAGCTCGGCCTCCCGGGCCCGGGCCGACTCCTGGGCCGCCTGGAGCTGGCGCTTGAGTTCCAGGCCCTCTTCAACGTACCCGGCCTCGAGGCGGTCCCGGTCTTCCGGGCTGAGGGGGGCATTGCAGACCGGGCACCGCTCGGTGCCTAGCCTTAGCAGTTCGTACCGGCGGCGGAGGTCTTCAAGCTGGCGGTTGATGGTCCCCTGGAGGCCCTTTAATTCGTTCCGGGCCTGCCGCGCCT
>JAUQQI010000084.1 GCA_030549955.1 Chloroflexota bacterium | reverse complement strand
TGGGTCAGCGGCAAGGTCTTCCAAAGTCTAACCGCCGGGCCTGGCCGTATCAATCGCCGTCGGGTCCTGGCCCAATTTTTCGGGTGAGGTCTTGAGAACCGGCTCCAGGTGATAGGGTACGTCGACGACAATGACGTTCGGCTTGAAAAAGAGGCCCAGCTTGAGCCTGAGGGCTGTCAGGTTATGCAGCAGATACTGCCAGGGATGGCGGGGAACAAACTCGGGCAGGACGACTACAACCGGGGTTTCCGGGTCCTCCTTCCGCAGGGCGTTGATGTACGCCAGCAGGGGCTCGACCACCGCCCGGTACGGCGACTCAAGAATAACCAGGGGCACGGTGATGCCCAGCTCCGCCCAGCGCCCCCTGAGCCGGCGGGCCTCGGCCGGGTCGATGCTAACGTGAACGGCCGCAACATCGGGGGAGACCTGCTGGGCAATGTGCAGGGCCCTAAGGGCCGCCCGGTCGGCCCAGGCAACCGGCACCACTACCCGGAGCCGGTGCGGGACCTGGACCTTGACCTGCGGGTATTCCAGGGTGAGCATGTCCTCGACAAACCGGTAGTGGCGGTAAATCGCGAGCATGATAATAACCAGGGTCGGGATAACAATGACGACCACCCAGGCGCCGAGGGTAAACTTCGCTATGGCAACAATTACGGTCACAATCCCGGTGACAACCGCCCCCAGGCCGTTAAGGGCCGCCCTTAACCTCCAGCCCGGCTCCCGCCGGCGTCGCCAGTGAACAACCATTCCCGCTTGGGAGAGGGTAAAGGCCAGAAAAACTCCGACGGCGTAGAGGGGGACCAGCTGGGTCACGCTCCCCCCGAAGGCCACAATGAGCACCATAGCCAGCGTTGCCAGTAGAATAATCCCGTTGTCAAACGCAAGCCGGTCGCCCCGGCGGGCAAAAAACCTCGGGAAATAGCGGTCTTTGGCCAGAATGCTGGCAAGGCGCGGGAAGTCGGCGAAAGCGGTGTTTGCGGCGATGAGCAAGATCATTGACGTGACAAACTGAATAAGGTAATAAAACCAGCTCTGGTCCGCCAGCGTCCGGGCGATCTGACTGAGAACCGTCTCAACCTCCGCCGGGTCCGGTATAACCTGCAAGCGGGCAGCCAGGAAGCCGATGCCCAGCAGGATCGACCCGTAAATAAAGGCCAGGACGGCAAGGGCTCGGGCGGCGTGCTCGCCCTCAGGCGGCTTGAAGATGGGCACCCCGTTGGCTATGGCCTCGACGCCGGTCAGGGCGACCGAACCGGAAGCAAAGGCCCGCAGGACCAGAAAGGCCGAGAGGGCTTCAACCCCAAAACCGGATTCGGCCGCGGCCGCCGGCGGCTGGTAAGGGCCGAGGGTACCGGTAATCACCTGGTAGAGGCCCAGCACAACCAGGGCAAGCATGCTTGATATATAAAGATAAACTGGCAGTAGAAAGATGGTCGCTGATTCCCGGATGCCCCGCAGGTTTGCCAGCGCAAGCAGGACCACGGCCAGAACCGCCAGACTGACCCGGTGAGGGAAAAGTTCGGGAAAGGCCGAAACGACGGCGGCAACCCCGGCGGTAACCGAGACGGCCACCGTCAGCACGTAGTCTGTAAGCAGGGCCGCAGCGGCCACGAGCCCTGGCAGGGACCCGAGGTTGTCGCTGGCGACGATATAGCTTCCACCCCCGCTCGGGTAAGCCCGAACGGTCTGTCGGTATGACGTTGTCACGATGGCCAGCAGGACGACAACGGCTGCGGCCACCGGCAAGGTTAGGCCCAGGGCGGCGACCCCGGCCAGGGCCAGGATCCGCATGGCTTCTTCCGGCCCGTAGGCCGCCGACGAGATCGCATCGGGGGAAAGCAGAGCCAGCCCCCGGAGAATGCCGACCCGCTCGTGGGTCTCCCGTTCGGTCGGGATCCGCCGACCAATAAGGACCTGCCGCAGTGCTGCCAGGAGCTTGCGCCCCGGCGTCTGGGGCTCCAGCACCCGCTCGGTCGCAACCAGTTCGCCCCGGGCTCGCCGGCGGAATTCGTGGGCAAAAGGCCGGACAATTCGAACGTAGCGGGTGCCGGGACGCCGACCGGCCGCAACCTCTGTCGTTTCCAGGTCGGGGCTTATTCGCCGGTCGGACAGCTCGGGGGGTTCGGCCCCAGGGCTGCGGCGATTATCGGGTTGCATACAGCCTGCTCAAGCACCAAGTATGCCCCGGTGGGCCTTAACACTGGCTTAAAACCGTTCCCGGCTGGCTAAAAGGTTTATCAAGAAGATCGCCAGGCCCCGGTGCTATGATCAGATCTGGGCATGGTAAATGGGTTTAACCCTCTGGAACACCTGGCCGGAATTGTCCGAGCAAAGCGGCAGACTTTGCTCGGCTACGGGGTGGCCCTGCTCGCCGTCCTGCTGGCGACGCCGGTTATCGACCTCCTGGGCAGCTACCTGACTACGACCAGCGCCTTGATGCTTTATCTGCTGGTGGTGCTGGGGGTGGCCAGTGCCTTCGGGGTCGGCCCGGCGGTGCTGGCTTCCTTTGCCGCGGTTATCACTTACGACTGGTGCTGCGTCCCGCCCATTGGCCCCGGCATTGCCGACCCGGCCGAGTGGCTCGCCCTCTATCTATTCCTCGCAACCGCCCTGGTGGCCGGTCAGCTTGCCGGCCGGCTTCGCCAGCGGACCGAGGAGGCCCGCCGGCGGGAGCGGGCCGCCGTTCTGCTGTACCAGGTCAGTGAAATGCTAAACGGCCCCGAAAATCCCGACCAGGGCCTGAACTCCGTCACAGCCCACCTCCGGGCCGAACTGAACCTGGCCGGGTGCGCCATCCTGCTGGCCGATGCGAAGGGGCGACTCAAACCCGTTGCCGTCGAAGGGGACTTTCCGGTTGGGTCAGCCGAGACGATGGCTGCCAGCGTCCTTACCCAGAACCGGCTGACCACCTACCTGGGTAGTCCGACCCGGCCCGGCCGCTGGATTCGGGTGGTCGGCCCCGCCCGGGCAGGGCTCGCCGGCGGCCGGACCGGCCGAACCTTTTTGATCCCCCTCCGAACGGGGGGGCATCTGGTCGGGGTCCTCGGCCTAACCCGGCAGCCCGGGGAGCCGCCCTTTACCCGGGACGAAGACCATATGATTGCCGGCATCGCGCAGCAGGTCGCCCAGGCTATTGAGCGGGCCCGCCTGCGGGAAGAGGCCATCGCCGCCGACGTTCTCCGCCAGGCCGACGAGTTTAAGACGACCCTGCTGCATTCGGTCTCCCACAACCTGCGCACCCCCCTGGCTGCCATCAAAGCGGCGGCCGGAAGCCTGCTTCAGGAGGAGGTTGCGGCCGACCCTGCCCTCCGCCGGGAGCTGACCCTGACAATTGAGCGGGAGGTCGACCGGCTTAATCGCATCATCGGGAATCTGCTGGATATGTCCCGGCTTGAAGCCGGAATGTTGCAACCGAATAAGCAGCTTTACCCTCTGGCCGAGCTGATAAATGACGTGATCGACCGGATGCGGCCACTCGTGGCCGACCATTGGGTTGTCGTGGATATTCCTGAGGACCTGCCGCCGGTACCCCTCGACTACGTCCAGGTCGACCAGGTGCTCTCGAACCTGCTCGAGAACGCCTTTAAATACGCCCCTCCCGGCAGCGAAATCCGGGTCGTGGCCCGCCAGGTGAACGGGGCCGTCCGGGTGAGTGTCATTGACCACGGGCCGGGAATCCCTCCGGAGGAGCGGGAGCGTGTCTTTGACCGGTTCTACCGGGGCGCCCGGGGCATCGGCCTGGGCCTGGCCGTGGCCCGGGGCCTCGTCGAGGCCCATGGGGGTAAAATCTGGGTAGAGACCACCCCCGGCGGCGGGGCGACCTTAAGTTTTACCCTGCCCCTGACCGCCGGAATGCCGGAGCAAAGCCCGACCAGGGCGAGGTGAGACCGTGGCAGGGGCACGCATTCTGGCCGTCGACGACGAAAAGGAGATTTTGAGGGCCTTACGGACCTACCTGACCGGCCACGGCTACGAGGTCATCACCGCCGAGACTGGCAAAGAGGCCCTCTCGCTCTTCTATGGGCGCCGGCCCGACGTTATTCTGCTGGACCTCGGCCTGCCTGATATCTCCGGCCTGGACATCATTCGGGAAGTCCGGAGCGGGTCGACGACGCCGATTATCATCCTCTCGGTCCGAAGCGACGACCGGGACAAGGTTGAAGCCCT
>JAUQQI010000049.1 GCA_030549955.1 Chloroflexota bacterium | reverse complement strand
CGAGGTCCGGGCGATTTACCGGCTCCGCCAGGAGGCCGCCCGGCCGGTCATCGGGGCCCTCCTGGCAACAGTGGTCGCCCCGGCCGAGGAGCTTTTCTGGCGCGGGTTTGTGGTCGACGCCCTCGTCCGACGGTATCCCCCGGCCGCGGCCGCCGCCTTGGGGGCGGCCCTTTACGCCGGGGCCCACGTCGTGACCGCGAACCTGACCCTCATCGGGGCGGCAGGGGTTGCAGGGCTCTTCTGGGGCGGTCAGTATCTCCTCCAGCGGCGGCTGGAGCCCCTGATAGTCAGCCACATCGTCTGGGACCTCTGGATTTTTCTCATCGCCCCAACCCCGGGTGGCCGGGAGGAGTAGTCCTCGCCCCGGCCTTTCTGACTGGCCAGATGAAGGGTCGACTGCCGGAATGCGGCCTGGACGCCCCGGGTTTGGTGGGCTCGCCGACCGGCTTATCTTTAGGGAGTAAAGCCTTGGGCTGGGCGTTGTGGTCGGGAGCCAGCTCGCTTATCAGCGCCGACCCGATGGTTCTGAGCAGCCGGGTCGGGGGAAGTCGTGGCTGCGGGACAGGCTTCTAAGAAGCATTCCCCGGGCCGACACCCGGCGGCTTGGGGACGGCCTGACCGTTGGGGTGGACATCCGGTGGGCCCGGGACCGGCAATTATCCCGGGGCGGTGTTTTTGAACCCGGCAACTCCCTCAGTTGCCAACCGGGAGGCGGTCGTAACAGGTGATGGCCGGGCCCTGGCCTTCGCTGACGGCATTTTTGACGTGGCGGTGACGGGCCTTGTGTTGCATAGGCTCCCGGCGTGGCTCGTTATTGGGCAGAAGGATTACTAGGCCGGTTGGGTCCTGGTGCCCGGACGACGCCTTGCCGGACCTTCCCGGGGCCCGGGATTCATTAAAAGCCGGCAGCGGGCGGCAGAGTACGCCGCCCGCTGCCGCGCTATTTCTCAGACAGCTAGAGGGCTTGGCTCTCGGCTGAGTTGGGGCTTAATCGGTGACCGTGAGCTGACCGACCATGCCGGCCTCGGCATGGCCCGGCTCGAGGCACTCGATCTTAAAGGTGCCGGTTCGCTGAGGGGTGAACCTGATTGTCGCCGACTGGCCCGGCTGGACCTTGGGGCTTGATATTCCAAGCTCCTGAACGTTCCAATCGTGGACAACGGTGCCCTTGTTTTGCAGGGTTATAACAACCTCCTGGCCCCGCTTGACCGTCAGGTTCGCCGGGTCGAACTTGAACTCGGTCATGACGACCGTAGTTCCACCTCCTCCGGCAGTTGGGCCGCCCCCACAGGCCCCAACCAGGAGGGGCAACACAACCAGGACGGCCGCTACCAGCAGGGGAATACGCACTCGCATACCTTACCTACCTCCTTGAACGTGACAATTTTCACAAGGCTAATTTTAACACAGCCGCTTCCGTTTTGCTTCCCATCCGCCGGGTAATTATCCCCCGACCACCCCCCTTGGTCGTCCTACCTGCCTTGCAGGGACCTGATAAATGCCACCAGGGCCCAGCGGTCATTTTCGGAAATCAGATTACGCCAGGGCGGCATATATTTAACGCCGTCCCGCTCGAACCCGTTGGTAATATACCAGAAAAGCTCGCCGTCGGTCCGGCTCAAAACCGGCTCGGCTGTCAGGTCCGCCGGGACCGGCTTCTGGGCCGCCCGGAAGTAGGCGGCGATGATTCCGTTGCCTTTCCCCTGGTCCCCGTGGCAGGAGACGCAGTTGACCGTAAACACCTGCTGGCCCCGGGCGATGGTCTGCTGGTTCCGGGGCAGGGGATTTGTCAAATGGCGGGCCTGCTCAAGGGTATAGTCGACTTCCCGGCCCGTTATCGGAACTGCCCCAGGTGGCGGGCTGAGGCGGGGCGGCTCCTGCTTTTTAAAGCTCCACTGGTAGTGCATTTCGTTGAAAATGTCCAGCGGGTAGCTTCCTGGCAGGCAGGCCGAGGCCAGCAGGACCAGGGGAAGCAGGCTGAGAAGAATCCGGAGCCGGCGCATTTTAACTCCCCCTCGGCGGGCCGGCGATGACGTCGGCGGCCCCGGCGTCCCGCATGATTCGCTCGACCGTCGACACCTTGTCCGATGTTGTCGAGACCACAACCCCAACGTAACCCTCGCTTATGCGGGGGTCATAGAGGCCGACGCCGAAGGCCGGTAGCCTCGATTCAAACAGGATGCCCAGGATCGTAAAGAGGATCGCCCCGAGCATCGTCCCCTCGTAGATGACGATGAGCATGGCCGGGATTGCAATGACCGGCTTGCCGTGGGTGATGAGCGGGTAGGCCATCTGGGTTCCGATGGTCAGGAGGAGGCCGACCGAGAACCCGCACAGGGCCCCGGCGATAGGGAAAATGTAGAGCCGATGGGCGACCGGCTTCTCCCCGAACGCCCCCTCCGGGTACGGCGAGCTGGTCAGGACGTCGAATTCGTCCGGTGTTACCCCGGCCTTCGCCTCGAGCTGGTCGAGGGCCTCGGCCGCCGCGTCGGCGGAGGCGAAAAGACCGAGCAAACTCTGCCGTTGCGCCACCATGGTTACCACCTCACTCGCGGATTACTCCGGGCACGGTTGCCTTGCCCACCTTGATTTCGGCGGCAAAGACCTGACTTTCTTTCTGCTCATAGATGGGGATAATCGGGAAGATCTTCGCAAAGAGGAGGACCCCGAGGGCGACCAGGCCGAAGGAGCCGATAACCAGGCCCCACTCGGGCAGCTGCGGCTGGTAGGTGCTCCAGCTGAACTGGAACGCCTGCTTGTACTGAAGGGCCGGGACTATAAGAATATACCGTTCAAGCCACATCCCGATGTTGATGAGCATTGACGTCAGGAACATCATCGTCACACTGCGCCGGACCGACCGCATCATCAGCAGGGGCACCGGCAGAATATAGGCCGTCAGCAAGAAGATGATGAACAGGACATTGAAGGGCCATTCGAAAATGCGAGCCTGCCAGATGGCGACCTCCGTTTCCTCCCGGGCGAAGAGGCCGAAGATGAAGTCCAGGATGAAGAAGTAGAACCAGGCGTTGCCCACCACCAGGAGCAGTCGGCCCAGGGCGTCGAAATGGTCGGGCCGGATATAGTTGTGCAGTTTGAACAGGAACCGAAGGATGGCCATCAGGGTGGCCACCGCCGCAACCCCCGACCAGACCGCCCCGATGACGAAGTACGGGGCAAAGACCGTCGAGTGCCAGCCGGGGACCAGGGCCATGGCGAAGTCGAATGACACGATGCTGTGGACCGAAACAAATACCGGCAGGATCAAGCCCGAAAGGAGGATGCCGGCCAGGGTCTGGAGTCGCCACTGGCGAGGGTTGCCCCGCCAGCCCAGGGCCAGGATCCCGTAGAACTTCCGCCGCCAGCCCGTGCTCCGGTCCCGGGCCACCGCCAGGTCCGGAATCAGGACCGAATAGATAAAGAGGCTGCTTCCCGTAAGGTAGGTGAAGATCGCACTCGGGTCCCAGATGAGGGGCGACCGGACGTTGGGCCAGATCCCACGGAAGAAGTCGTAGGGGAAGACCCAGTAAATCACCCGCCAGAACCGGCCGGCGTGGACGGCCGGGTGGAGGGCGGCGGTGGCCAGGGCGAAGACCGTGAGCACCTCGGCCGCCCGGGTTACCGGCCGGCGCCACTCGGCCTGGGTCAGCCGCAGGCTGGCCGAGATCATCACCCCGGCGTGGCTGATGCCGACCCAGAAGACAAAGTTCGTGATCTCGAAGGCCCACATCACCGGCCAGTTTTCGCCCCAGACGCCCAGGCCCGTCGAGATAAGGTAGACCACGGCGATGAAGCCGGCCCCGAAGACAAGCCCGAGCAGCAGGAGCACGCCCCAGAACCAGATGGGGGTGTGCAGGACGAAATCTAAAAGTTCCCGGTTAATCTGGCGGTCAGAAAGAACAGGTCTTTCTTGCATGGCCCCTCACTCCGGTTTCGCAACTACCGTGGCTTCGGTCCGCAGGTATCGGATGGCTCTGGAGAGAAGCAAGGCCTGCCGAACCTCCCACAGCGCAAGGAGCGGCACGAGCCGAATGGCCAGCAGGTAAACCAGAACCGCGCCCGAGATCCCCCCGACCAGGACCATGATGTCCACCACATCGGGTAGATACGGCCCGGGAATGTGCTCGAGCATGTGCTCAAAAACGTTCTCCACGGAGAAGGCGGCGCCGAAAA
>JAUQQI010000326.1 GCA_030549955.1 Chloroflexota bacterium | reverse complement strand
CGGTTGGAAGGGGACCGGCGTGTCGTAATAGATGCCCGTCTGGACCCGATGGGCGTGGAGCCACTCCCGCAGGGCTTCGCGGTAGCGGGTGCACAGGCGAGCCAGGTGCCCGGCCGGCGCGCCCGCGGCGGTCCCCCGGCACCACCAGCCGCGCGAAACCGCTGCCGCCAGTCAACGGCCGGCCATCCTCCTCGAAGGCAAAAACGCCGGACGGGTCCGGTTCTTCGGCCTGCCGGCCGGCTATGAATTCGCCACCCTGGTCGAGGACCTGGTCGACGTCGGCCGCGGCCAGACCGGCCTGGCCGACGAGAGCCGCCAGCAACTGCGGTCGATCCGGTCGCCAGTTTCCATCCGGGTGCTCGTCACCCCAACCTGACCGTGGTGTCCGATGGCGGCCAGGCTGGCCCACCAGCTCGCGATTGAATCGGCCCAGGTGACGGCCGACGTCATTGAGGTGAACGAGTTTCCCGACCTGGTCAGGCGCTACCGGGTCCGGGGCGTGCCGAAGGTGGTCATCAACGAGCGGGTCCAGTTCGAGGGGGCCCTGCCCGAGGCCCAGTTTATCAGCCAGGTCTTGCTGGCCGTCAACGGCCAGACCAATCTCATCAGCGAACAGGAAGGTGCCGATGGTTGACGCTGCTACCCGCGCCGCAATTCAAGACCTGCTCCTCCGGACAACTGGCCTGAGATTCGATGAGGCCGGGGTTGTTGAACGGCTCATCGAAACCGCCCAGCACAAAACGGTCGCCCTCCTCGAAGATGCCCAGCGCCGGGCCCTAGCCAACGGCCGGACCGTCGTCCAGGCCATGGACCTGGCCCTTTTGCCCGGCCTGAGCCGGGCCCTGGCCGAACTCCGGCCCCTCCTCCTTAAAGACGAGACCCACCGGGTCCTGCACGGCCTGGCGGAACTGCCCTTCTCGGGCCAGGTCGACGAAGAGGTCAAGGAGCTCGTGCCCCTCCTTATCGGCGCCCTTATCGTCGTCCTCGGCCGGACCGTAAAGCAGATCGGCCTGCCGGGTGCCCTCCCGACTGAGGAGCGGATCAGGCTCCTGGCGTCGCCGCCGAGCGACCGGCCGACCGAATCCGACATCCGGCGGGCCGTCGAGGTGGTCGGCCTCTGGCTTTAGGGTCGGGGCGGCCGGTAAATCTCATTTGCACCGCTGACGGAGAGGCCGGGCCTCGGCCCACCCCCGACCACGTAAATCACGTCCCCCAGGGCCACCGCCCCGAGGCCGTGGCGGGCTGTCGGCATCGGCGCCCGGGTCGCCCAGACGCCGGCGGCCGGGTCGAACTCCTCATTGTGGTTAAAGGTGCCCGCCGGCGACTCGCCCCCAAAGACGTAGAGGCGGTTAAAAAGCACCGCGGCGGCAATCCCGCCCCGGGGCGTGGGGATGGGTGGGACCCGCTCCCAGCGGCCCGCCGCCGGACTGAAGACCTCGACGACCCGCAGGTTCTCCGGGTTCCGCCCGGCCACAACGTAGATCCGGTCGCCGATGACCCCGGCGGCCAGGTGGTCCCGGGGCGTCGGCATCGGCGGCAGAATTTCCCAGCGGTCGGCGCTCGGGTCGTAGCGGGCGGCATCGGCGACGCTCCGGCCGGCCGGCCCCAGCCCCCCGAAGAGATAAATCTGGTCCCGGTAGACGACCGCGGCTCCCGCCCCGCGCGGGGCCGGCATCGGCCGGGCCATCCGCCAGATGCCTTCGGGCGGCCTGAGCCAGAAGACATCGGCCACCGGGGTCATTGCCGCCCCGGTCAGGCCGCCGAGGACGAAGAGCCGGTCGCCCACCGCAACGGCATGGGTGTGGTGAACCGACCTCGGGAGGGGCGGACCGGCCGTCCAGCGGTCGGCGGCGGGGTCGTAGACCTCCACGGTGTTAACCGTCATCCCGAGGCCGTCGAACCCGCCGATGACGTAGATTTTCCCGTCGAGGGCCGCGGCCGCAACCTCGGTTCGGGGCGTCGGCATCGGGGTCCGGACCGTCCACTCCCCGGCCGGACTCGCCGGCGGGGGCGACGTCACCGTCGGCCCCGACCCGACCCCCCGGACGTACCAGATGTAGAGCAGGCCCGCGAGGCCGACCAGAATCGCCCCAAGGCCAAGTATAATCCGACGGGTCCGGCGGAAACGCCGCGGCGCCAACTCACTCGAATATACCCGTGGGGAGGCAACCCATGCCACCGGTTAGCTGGCCCGACAACGCCCGCTGCGCGGTCATGCTCAGCTTCGACCTGGACGCCGAAACGCTGATGCTTTACCGGGACCCGGCTAACGCCACAAAGCCGGTCCTCCTTTCGATGGCCAGATACGGCCCGAAAAGCGCTGTTCCCGAGATAATCAACCTGCTCGCCCGGTTCGGCCTGAAGGCGACGTTTTTTATCCCGGGCTGGGTCATCGAAAACCACCCGGACGCGGTCCGCCTCATTGTCAATAGCGGCCACGAGGTCGGGGCCCACGGCTACCTCCACGAGCGACCGGATACCCTCAGCCGGGACGAGGAGGATGCCATCCTCGGCCGGAGCGTGGCCATCATCCGGGACGCGACGGGTCGCCCACCGGCCGGCTTCCGGTCGCCGGCCTGGGAATTCAGCCCTAATACCCTCCACCTCCTCGAAAGGCACGGGTTTGTTTACTCCAGCAACATGATGGACAGCATCTATCCGTACTACCACCGGCGGCCCGATGGGACCCCATCCCTGGTCGAGCTTCCGGTTCACTGGGAGTTGGATGACGCCCCGTTCTTTCTCTACCTGCCGGGCCAGCAGAGGCCGATGGCTCCGATTGAGGCCGTCTTTGACACCTGGCGGCAGGAATTTGCAGCCTACTACCGGCGGGGCGGCCTCTTCGTGCTCACCCTCCACCCCCAGCTCCAGCGCCCGGGCCGGCTGGACATGCTCGGACGGCTGATCCAGTATATTAGGGAGTTTCCGGGCGTCTGGTTCGCTACCGGCGAAGAAATTGCGGCTTATTTCCGGTCAACAGCCAAAGATTAGCCGAAAGGAGCCGAAGGCATGGCCGAATACCTTCTCACTTCCGAAAGGGTCGAGGTCGACGACTCCCTCGAGGCGGTCTACCGCCTCTTTCAGGCCCGGGGCTGGGGTGACGGCCTGCCCGTTGTCCCCCCCACCGAGGACCGGGTCCGCAGGTTTCTGGATTACACCGACCGGGACCCCCAGGAAGTCGTCGGCATTATCCCACCCCGCTGGGGCGAGGCCACCGTCGAGAAAATCGCCATCAACGCCGTCATGGCCGGCTGCCTGCCCGAATACATGCCCGTCATCATCGCCGCCGTCGAGGCCATGGCCGACCCGGCCTTTAACCTCTACGCTATTCAGGCCACAACCCACCCGGTGGCTCCCCTGCTGGTCCTTAACGGCCCCATCGCCCGGGAGCTGGATGTAAACTCCGGCTACAACGCCTTCGGCCAGGGCTGGCGGGCCAATGCCACCATCGGCCGGGCCATCCGGCTCATCCTGATGAACATCGGCGGGGGGCTTCCGGGCCGGCTCGACCGCTCAACCCAGGGTCAGCCCAGCAAGTACACCTATTGTGTGGCCGAGAACGAAGAGGCCAATCCCTGGGAGCCCCTGCATGTGGAGAAGGGCTTTCCGGCCGAGGTGAGTACGGTGATGGTCATCGGGGGCGAAGCCCCGCACAACATCAACGACCACGGCAGCACGACCGGCCTTGGGATTTTAAAGACGTGCGCCGGGGCGATAAGCGCCATCGGGACAAACAATTATTACCGTGGGGGCGAGATTTTAATCGCCTTTGGGCCCGAGCATGCCGAGACGCTGGCCCGGGACGGTTTTACCAAGGCTTCGATTCGGGAGTATATTTACGAGCATGCCCGTAATCCCTTGAGCCGGTTTTCGGCCGAGAATGCGGCCGTTTACCGGGAGGAGGCGGCCCGACGGGGGCTCGCTGTCGGCGATGATTATCTGGTGCCGGTGGTGGACGGGCCCGAGAGCATCTGGATCATCGTGGTGGGCGGTGCCGGGAAGCACTCGTCGTGGGTTCCGACTTTTGGGGGCACCACCCGGGCAGTTATCCGGCCGATCACCCTTAAAGACGGGACCCCGGCCCGTTCCATCCGGGACTTCCGTCGAGGCTGAAAGGAGTCTGCCATGACTGAACTCTGGTCGAAGGTTTCGGAGTATATCGAGGCGAATGTCGAAAAGGCGATTGGTGAGCTTACCGAGCTCTGCCGGCAGCCTTCGGTGGCGGCCCAGGGCCTCGG
>JAUQQI010000109.1 GCA_030549955.1 Chloroflexota bacterium | reverse complement strand
GATGGCCTGTTTGTAACGGTACCTCTGGGGGCCACCACTAGGGGCCGAAAGTCTGGGCTTGGCCAGGCCCTATCACCGCTTTCAGCCGCAAGTATAACCTGATTCCTTCCCACTGTCAACCCAGGTCCCAAAAACCTCACCCCAGACCTTCCGTCACTTTTAACCAGTGAAATATTTTGGTCCTCAGCTTGCTGGCCGCTGACGACTCCGGTCTAAAAACCCTGGCCCAGATGAAGCTGAGCGGAGAGGCAGCCGCCCTGGCCATTAAAGGGCCGGGGCGAACAGGCGGCTGGCCTTAGCCACCGACCCCCGATAGCTTGCGCTGCTTGCGCCGCTGGCAGGCAGCCCGATTTCGCTGAGGCCCCTGCTCGATATGCCGGCGCTAGCAGGCCCGGTGCCGGCAGCGGTTCGAACAATAAAGGCTCCGAAATACGGCAAACGCTCATCCGGCGGTTATCGTCTCAAGCCGTCAAGCAAGGTTGGTGAAAGCCAGGCGGGGCTTCCTCCCAGGGTGAGCCCGCCGGTTGCGATGATGCCCTATTTGATGCCCTATCCAGTTAACATCTGTAGACGACTGGAGACGAAAAGCCCTATATTTTGTGGCCCATCGGCCAAGCCACCCCAAAATATGGACGTTGGTGGACGGTAATGGACGGTGGTCGTTGGACTCTTAATCAGCGGGTTGGGGGTTCGAGTCCCTCGCGGCCCACCAGATATCGGGGCCAAAAAGCCCGATAGGCTACAAATGCCGCGGCCGAATAAGCTTATCTAGCTTATTCGGCCGCAATTTAAAGAGGGCCGGCTTGGCCTTCGGCGCCGGCTCCCGTTGCGGATCCGCCAGCACGTTGGGGGTCAGGTCTGCCTGGCCTGACCGCTCCGGAAGTGCCGGCAGGTTTATGCCCCGGGCCGGAACCAGCCGGTCGCTTCCGACCCGGGTGGCGCCGGCCGGAATTGTCGCCGATGAACGAGGCTGCCGTGGCCGCCGCGCCGGGTACCCACCCCCGTGGGTCTTAGGGACCGGCCGGCAGCCCCATTGAGCCGAAGAAATTCGGGGCTCTGGCCGGCAAGGGCCAAAGCCCTTAATGGGGGCCAGTTGTCCCGGTGGCCGCCATGATGGCCTGGCAGAGGTCCTGGGGGGATAGGCCCGGGGCCTGGAGTCCAAGGCCCTGATAAGCCTTCTCGAGCCGGCTGAGCACCGCCTCCGGCCGGGCCTCAGTACCTCGTAACATCTGTTCCAAGGCGGCAACCATAGCCGCTGGGACCACGGTGAAATCCCCCGATAGCGTAATATCCTCGATCCGGTCACGGTGGAGGCGCGCCGTAACGCGAACCAGTCCGCCTGGTGCCTTGTAGGCCGCCTCCACGATTCGTACATCGGCGTGAATCTTCACCCCCGTCTGCCGCAGACCACCCTTCAGGCACAGCCATTCTTCCGACGCAAACCGCCGGTCAAGCTCCTCCGCCATGGCAAGCTCCTCCGGGGTGAGCTCGCCGGGCACCAGTTCGCATCCTAAAATAACCCGGCACCGGTCTAGGTAAGCGGCTAGCACCTGCTCCCTGGCCGGAACGTAGCCGAGCTGCTCGGCGAGGGTAGTCATGTACATTTGGAGGCTCTCGTAAACCTTATCCCGCATCTTTTCCGAAGACACTTTCACCACCCTGGCCATTGTCTGTTTGTCAAAGGTGAACATCAAGCTCCCCACCACGACCTCGGCTCGGCCCAGCCTTGCGGCCCCAAGCCCCCCGATTTTTCTCCCGCTTACATGGATGTCGTTCACCGGCCGGTAATAGGCCTCCACCCCGAGGCTCCGATAGGTCTCGACAATCGGCCGGGCATAAAGGGCAAACCGGTCTTCGACCCTGGGCGGCAACATGTCGGGTTGAAACACCCACTGACAGAAAACCTGCCCGGAGTCAAGGTAAACGGCCCCGCCCCCGACCTCCCGACGGACCACGGGCAAACCGGCCGCCTGACAGTACTGCAGGTCGACCTCCTTTTCGGCCTCCTGGTGGTAACCTATGCTCACGTAAGGGCGGTCGCTGCTCACAAGCAAGATGGCGCCGGGGTCACCGGGCTTTAAACAGTAACCCACCGCGTGATACACCGTCTGCGAACGCACCGGTGAAACCAGGCCCAGGTCAATAAGCCTGACCCGCATGGTCATTCCTGCACCTCCTCGATACAACGCAGGCAGCTTACCCTCAGGCTCAGGATCCGCTCGGCATACTTTTGCACCGCTTCTTC
Source organism: Chloroflexota bacterium (assembly GCA_030549955.1). Taxonomy (GTDB): domain Bacteria; phylum Chloroflexota; class Dehalococcoidia; order JAUQQI01; family JAUQQI01; genus JAUQQI01. The sequence goes on along the minus strand of JAUQQI010000109.1, from coordinate 1,993 downwards.
GCCGGTTACCAGGTGCGCTAATTCCGATTCCGGGCCGACGGGCCGAACCCGGACGAACCAGCCCTGGCCGTAAGGGTCTTTGTTGGCAATCAAAATATCTTTCCGGAATGCTGCTTCGTTGGTCTCGACGATTTCAAGGGTGAACGGTGCCGGGAGGGGTCCAACCCATTTGGCGCTTTCGATGGTGGCGATGGCTCCGCCCGGCCGAACAACCCTGCCCGGCGAACGGAACAGGACGTTGACCAGCCGCCCCGCCCGGGTCTGGGCCAGGTCCGTCATACCCAGGGTGACCAGTCCGTCCGGCTCGAATCGGACCCAGACGTCCCGTTCGACGTCAAAATAATAACCTTCCGGGATCTCGCAACCGGCAACGAAGGCCATCTCACTCCCGGCACACAATCCCCTGGTCTTCGAGTAAACGCCGGTAGGCCTCCACAGCAGCCCGGCCCGTCAGCAAGTCGGAGCTTTCCCCTTCCCAGTTTTCGGGACGCAACCGGACGAACCAGCCCTTGCCGTATGGGTCTTCATTGATCAGGCTGGGTCGGTCCTTAATCTCCCTGTTGACGGCCACGATCTCGCCGCTGACCGGCGCTGGCACGGGTCCAACCCACTTGCCGCTTTCCACTGTGCCCAGGCTCCGCCCCCTGGGAACCCGGCGTCCTACCTCCCGGGGCGCGGCCGAGATCAGCGTCTTCGCCAGCGTCTGGGCCACATCGGTCAGTCCCACCACCACGGTCCCGTCCGGCTCCGGCCGGGCCCAAACGTGCCTCTCAACCCAGTAATAGAGGTCCTCGGGGATATTGCAACCTCTAAGCGTGCTCATCGGGTGGCTTCCCCCCACGTTCGGTGGAATGCGTCCAGGCGTAATGATGCAGTAACTGGTCGAAGGCCACCAGTTTTATCTCCGGCCAGAATTCCGTAATAAAAGCCGGGTCTGACCACCTGGGCTTAAGGTGGCGCTTGATTTCGACCCGGCAAAGGGGGCATTTAACGGCGTAGTACAGGCGCCCGCTTTCTTCCTCCGCCCAGGCCCTCACCGCTTCCCCGTGTTCGTCGGCCAGGTGCCCGTGCGTCGCGTTGCGGGTTCCTTCAAAACTGCAGAACGGGCACTTCATGATGGCGGTCGCACCGTTTGCCCCAGAAACCGCCCGAGGAGGTCCGCCGCCCGCGCCGACACCTCCTGGCTGCAGTAGCTGACCAGCCGATACAGGGCCAGGCCGGCCGGTGTGACCTGGGCGCTGTCCGTATCGAGCAGGCGGCTGGCCAGGCCTACCTGAACCAGGTCATTAAGGCGTTCGACCAGGGCAAAGCGCCCCAACCCCGTCGCCCCAGCCAGTCTTCCAAGGGGACAGGTTTCATGGGCAGCCAGTTCCTGAAGGATCGCCCAGTTGATCCGGTCTGAAACCACCCCAAAGGCCCGCAGCAGGACCTCCTGCGCCGCGTCGAAGCGGACCGATTGGTCGGCCACAAACTCACCGAGCCAGCGTCCGTCGCCGGCCTCGAGCCGGTCGAGCCGGTGAAGGACCAAGGCGATGTCTTTTACCCGACCGGCCAGGCCGGCTAAGAAGACTTCAAGTTCTGCCGTCGGGTCGCTCATAGAACCGCCTCAGCAACGAGGTGGGCAATATCCCGAACCTGGAGTTTGCCCTCAAGCCCCGTCGTTTTAATCGCATCCCCGAACATGGCCAGGTCCTTAGGGCAGGCCGTCACGAACAGGTAATACGCGTTCGGCAAACCCTCCACTTTCTCCAAAGCTGAAAGGGCCTCCCCAAGCCGCTGTTCTGCCGGAGGATTAGCAGGCCGGTCGGTAAACCAGATCCGGCCGCCGCCGGCCCCGCAACAGAAAGTGTTCCGCCCACACCGGGCCATTTCAACCAGCCTGACGCCCAGGCGCTCCAGCAATCGCCTGGGCGGGTCAACGATTCCGTTATAGCGGGCCAGGTAGCACGGGTCGTGGTAGGTGGCCACATACTGGAGGCTCCGCTTCGGTTTC
>JAUQQI010000298.1 GCA_030549955.1 Chloroflexota bacterium | reverse complement strand
AACCGAGACGTGGAAATCGCTTCGGCCGGTAAAGGGCTCCCGCCTCCAACCACCCCACCGCTCCCTGAGGCGAAGACCGGCCAGCCGGGCCATGAGGTCCAGCTCGGCCGGCCAGGCGTAGCGGAGCTTGACCGGGTAAAGTTTTGCCCCGGCTTCGCTAATGAGAACGCGTATACCCCAGACCTGCTGGTTAACGGGGTCGTGCCGGGCGGTGTGGAGCCAGACCCGGTCCGATTCGATAGCTTCGGCCGCGACACGCTGGCCCCGGTCGAAACGGCCGGGGTCGGGCACAAAGGCCTCGATAACAAAGCGCCCATCTGTGGTCAGCCGCCGGGCAACGTTCTGAAAGCGCCTGACCTGGTCCTCCTGGGTAAGTAGCCCAAAGAAGGTATTGAACACGACGAGAATTAGGCCGAACTGCCCATCGGCCCCCACGTCGGCAAAGTCGCCGATGGTTACAGGGATCCGGTCGCCGCCGGACCTTGCCCGGAGGCGGGCCACCATGGCCGGGGAGGCCTCAATCCCGTAGACGGGAATGCCCCGGGCGGCGGGGGGCAGGGCGACGCGGCCAGTACCGATGCCGAGCTCCAGAACCGGACCAGACCCAGCAAGATGAACCAGAAATTCGACGGCCGCGGCGGTGGGGGCCTCAAATTGACGCCCGTAAAGTTCGTCGTAGATTTCGGCGATGCGCCCACCGTAGGTGGTCGGGCCGTAGTTTTCCATCAGTACTTAAGAAAGAGCCGCCCCCACGGGGTTTTAAGGGCCTCCCGGACGCGGCGCCGCCCAAACCGGTTATACCAGTAAAGATTAAAGTAGAGGTTAGAGGCCAGATAGCTCCAGGGGGCGATGACGCTCCTGAGCAGAAACTTCTCCAGGGGCTTGAGGGGCCCCCAGTAGATCAGCTTCTGGCCCCAGCTGGCGAAAGTCTCTTCGTTTGCCCGGAACTGCCAGTTTATGCCGGAGATATCAGCCCCAACCACCTCGATTTCGTTCGGGTCGCCGCAGCCGAGGCCAAGCTCGTGGGCGAGCCGGATGAACTTGATGCTCAGCGGGTCAAACCCCATGAGCCGGGCCGCCGTCGCGTCAAGGGCGACCAGGTCGCCGCTAGCCAGGATAACGTTCTTAACGTGGAACCGCATGGCCCGGGGTCCGGGCCCCTCCCCGGCGAAGGTCCCATCCATGACGGCAAAGAGGCCGGGGTGGATCTCCTGCTGGATCATCAGCAGGTCGACCAGGGTCTCGTGTATTACCGAGTGGGTATAGTGCCGCCGCTCATTGAGGAGTCCCCCAAAGGCGTTCTTCATCGCCCCGGTCATCGTTGTAAAGACGTGGGTCTTCAGGGTCGGAAGCTGGATGATGTTTTTGCCGATTAAGATTTCCGGGATATAGACCCCCTCAGGGTAAACCCGGTCGAGGACCAGGAACGGGCGGCGGGGCGTGAACTTGACCCAGCGGACGTCGGGGTCCTGCAGGTGGACGGTCGTCAGGCCGTACCGGTCCTGGACGACCCGGTGCTTATTGTTAACCTCGCCGACGTGGGCGTCCACGACAACCGTACTGTTGTGGGCGGCGATCAGGTCCCGGTAGCCGGCCTGCTGAAGGGTCCGGATGACGCCTTCAAGTTGCCAGGGGGTCGTTGAACAGGCCGGGTAAAAGTGCTGCCAGGAGACGTTGACCTTCAGAACCGTCGGGACCTCCTTCGGCAGGAATCTCTCAAACTCGGCCAGTCCCATCAGCCGCCGGTAGTCCTCCAGGACGGTCTCCGGGGTCGTGAAAAGCACCGCCACCCGCGCGCGCGTCTTACGGCCTGTGGTCTGCTGAATCGCCGGCGTGACCTGGGTCATAATCCGCTCCTTGTGAGACAGGTTGTCCCGTCCTTTAGCTTATTCTAGCACGCAACGGGCAGTCCCCGGCAGGCTGGTCGTCCTGGGGCGGGCCTGCCGGTTCTCACCAGGATCCCCTACTCCGGTGGTCTCCTTGCCAGCCAGCCGGTTTATAATTTTTGTGGTATACTTGTCACGTTAAATTCAGGCAGTTGCGCGGCAGATGACCCTGGCCGATATTCGTGACCTGGCAATTATAGTCCTGGCGGTTATTATGGCCCTCCAGAGCCTGGTAATGCTTGTGGCCGGCCTCGTCATGATCCGGACGGCTGCCAGCCTTAAGCCGAGGGTTGAAGACATCCTGACGAATGCCCAGCGCACCGCCGCCGATATTCGGGGCACGGTTCGCTTTACGAGTGACCAGGTGGCCAGGCCCATTATCCGGACCATTGCCGTCATTGCCGGCGTCCGCAAGGGGGGCGCCGTGCTGGCAAATAGACTTTTAAGGAGGGGTTCGCGTGATGGAAGAGCGAGGTAACGGCATGGGCTTTCTACTCGGGTTCCTGGTCGGGGGGATTGCCGGATTTGCCCTCGGCCTGCTTTTTGCGCCCCAACCCGGCGCGGCAACCCGGGAGCAGCTTAAGGCCCGCACGGAGGAGCTGACCCAGCGGGCCCGTTCTACCGCCGAGGAAGCGGTCGAGTCGGCCCGGGCCGGGTTCCGGGAGGCCGCCGAACAGGCCAGGGCCGAACTCGAGCGGCGCCAGCAGGAGCTTCAGGAGCTTTTGCGCCGGGAACGGGAAGAAACGTCGTTCTAGCCGGAAAGCAGTCGCGCCGTCTAACACTCCGGGCCGCGTCGGACCGACGCGGCCCGTCACTTTTGGGCGGAGAGGGTGGGATTTGAACCCACGAGGGAGGGTCACTCCCTACCCGCTCTCCAGGCGGGCGCCCTAAACCGGACTAGGCGACCTCTCCGTGCCAATTAGAAATTATAGCAGCGTCCCAGGACCATTGCCCCCCTGTGACCAATTATATTAACATCAGGTAGCGCCGGATTTTGGCGGACGGCTTTTATGAGGAGGCGGCAGGATGCTTACCCGCACACAGATCCCCCGGGCATTCACCCTCGATTTGAAATATACTGCCGAGGAAGGGGTCATCTACCTGACCGGCATCCAGGCCCTGGTCCGGGTACCTATCGACCAGCGCCGGGCTGACCGGCGCCGGGGTCTCCGAACGGCCGGGTTTATCTCGGGCTATCCGGGGTCTCCCCTGGGCGGCTTCGACTTCGAACTGATGCGTCAATCCCGGCTCCTCCGGGAGCACGAAATCTTCTTCACGCCGGGCCTTAACGAGGACCTGGCCGCCACCGCCGTCTGGGGCAGCCAGCTTGCCACGGCCTTTCCGAGGCCGAAATACGACGGCGTGCTGGGCGTCTGGTTTGGCAAGGCTCCCGGTGTCGACCGGAGCGGCGACGCCATACGGCACGCGAACTTCATCGGGGTCCCCAGAACCGGCGGGGTACTGGCCTACGCCGGCGACGACCCGACCTGCAAGTCGTCGACCCTGCCGAGTGCAACCGAAATGGCCCTGGCCGACCTGGGCCTGCCGGTCCTTTTCCCCGGTAATGTCCAGGAGATCCTCGACCTGGGCCTGCACGGCTTTGCCCTATCCCGATGCTCAGGCCTGTGGGTCGGCCTGAAAATCGTCACCAACGTGGCCGACGGGGCCGGAACGGCCGAGGTCTCACCCGAGCGGATAAAGCCGGAGATCCCGACCCTCGAGGTTAACGGCCGACCCTTCGAGCACCGGCCGAACCCCCGGGCCATGGCAACCCCGGCCATTCTGGAGGTGGAGCGGGAGCTTTTCTACGCCCGGCTTGAGCTTGCCCGCCTCTACGCCCGGGCCAACCGTCTCAACCAGATTGTCCTCCCGACCCGGCCGGCGTGGCTCGGCATCGTGGCAGCCGGCAAGACCTTCTACGATGTGCGGCAGGCCCTGGCCGAACTCGGCCTCGACAACCGGACCCTCGAGCGGCTCGGGGTCAGGCTCTTCAGGATAAGCCAGCTCTTTCCCCTCGAGCCGTGGACGGTCCGGGAGTTTGCGGACGGCCTAGAAGAGATCCTTGTCATTGAGGAAAAGCGGCCCTTTATCGAGTCGGCCATCCGGGACATCCTTTACTCAGTGCCGGACCGGCCGGTCGTAGTGGGCAAGTTTGACGAGGCCGGCCAGCCCCTGGTACCCGGCCACGGCGAGCTCGACGCCGATACCATCGCCCCGGCCATCGCGGCCCGGCTCCTGCGCCGGGTCCGGGTCGAGCCCGTTGAGGCCCGGCTCCGCCGGCTTCAGACATGGAAATCGCGGCCGGTCACCCTGACCGTTGCCCGGACGCCGTACTTCTGCTCGGGCTGTCCCCACAACCGCT
>JAUQQI010000093.1 GCA_030549955.1 Chloroflexota bacterium | reverse complement strand
ATTATCCGGTCGCTGAGATCGCCCGGGAGATTGCCCGGGTAATCGGCGGACGGGTGAAGTTTGTGCCGTGGCCCCAGGAGCGCAAGGCCATCGAGGTCGGCGACGCGGTCATCAGCAACCGGAAGTTCCGGGGCCTCGTTCCCTGGAGCCCGAAGTATGACCTGACGAGCGGCCTGGTAAAGACGCGGGATTACTATCGCACCCGCCTCGACAAGTATATTTGAGGTCTGCAGCTTCCTGTCGGGCGCAGGGCTGACCGCCCGCACCGGCCCGGGCCGGTGCGTCTGGTAGTACGAGTTTGCGCCGGCCGGTCGGGATTGGTTCGAGGAGGATGCCAGCCCTCCGGCGAGCAATGACGTTCCCCCTGCGGGTTCTTCGATTGCTGACGGACCTTTACGGGCTCCGGGCGGCGGGTGTCAGTCCGCTGAAGCTGGCCCTGTACGTCGCCGAACTCGAGCTTGACCGCCGGTTCTGGGCGTACCTCTCGGCCCAGATTCGGGACGCCCGGGCTGCCGGGCCTGAAGCCGGCGGCTGGGTGAGCTTCGCCGTTGGGTCCATCCTCTACGCCCTTGTTCGGCTCGAAAGGCCTCGCACGGTCGTCGAAACCGGGGTTGGCCCGGGGGCAAGTTCGGCATTTATCCTTAACGCCCTTCGCCACAACGGGACCGGAGTCCTGCACAGCATCGACCTGCCCCAGGAGTTCTCAACCGGGTCCTATCAGGCGGTCCACGTGCCGGCCGGATTCGGCGCCGGCTGGCTGATCCCTGGCTGGCTGAAGGGTCGCTGGCGGCTGACGGTTGGGGATGCGGGGGTCGCCTTGCCGGAAGTGGTCCGGGCCGTGGGCACGGTCGACCTCTTCTTTCACGACAGCCTCCATACCGACGAACAGGTCCGGTTCGAACTTGAGGCGGTCTGGCCCTCTGTCCGGCCGGGTGGGCTCATCCTGGCCGATGACGTAAACCCCCACTGGAGCCTGGCTTTTGTGGACTTTTGCCGGGAGCAGGGGCTATCCTTCGCCGTATTCCGGGGCCGGCTTGGGGTTGGGCGGAAACCCCGGGGCGAGATGGGAGCACGTTAGGCCGGTCGGGAGCCTGGGCCTTTGCTGAACGTCAGAAAACTCCGATAGACTTACTGGGAAGGCGCATGAGCTTGCGGTCAAAGGCCGGCCCGCTCAGGCTGGTCAGGGTTGTCATCTACACGCGGGAGCTTCGGCTCGCCGGTTTTATGCGGTCGCCGTACCCCCGGCTTTCGGATGCCCTGAATCAGTTCGTCGGGCATGCCGTCCAGCTTCATGAAGTGACGGCCCAGCCCCTCCGGACCGACCGGACGACCGTACAGCACACCGATTCGGCGGTTGTCGGCATTGAAGAGATTGTCCTTGCGATGCCCCGGTACACGGTCGGGGTCGAGCGGTCGCCGGAACAGCAGGCCCTTGTCAAGCGCCTCGAGCGGGTGGAGGGATTTGTGGAGGCGGGGCCGTTTTTCATAAAGGGTACCCTCCACGTTAACCCGGGGACGACGGTGGACGAGCACATCCGGCAACCTCACCGGCGATTCCTGCCGGTGACCCATGCCACCGGGCTTTTCAGCCCCTTGCCCCGTCCGGTCAGCTTCCGGGCCCCGGTCCTGCTGGTGAACCGCGGACATATCCGGATGGCCTGCCGGCTGACCGAGGCCGACCCCCGGCTTCTCGCCCGGTTTGCCGAGGCCCAGAATTACCTCGCGGTGGAGGGGCAGGGCGAGATTGTAAACCAGGCGGCGAGGATTCTCCGTCGGACCGTGGTCTTCCGGGGGGTGCCGGCGGAGGACCTGCTGGAAGTCTGTCGGGAGATTTCGGCCTACGGCTACCTGAGTTTGCGCCTCTATTACGCCGGCACCGAAGTTTTCCGGGAAGGCGACGCCGGCGACAGCGTCTACGTGGTGGACACCGGTCGGCTCCAGGCCGTCGTCGGGAGCCGCCGCGGTGGGGGCGAACGGCACGTCGCCTATATCGGGCCTGGGGACTTCTTTGGGGAGCTTGCGGCCCTTGATGAGCCCCAGCGGCCGGTCACCGTCAGGGCCGTTGAAGAGTCGAACCTCCTGGTGATTCAGGCCCAGGGCTTTAAGACTTTAATCCAGCGATTCCCGAGCGCGGTCACGACCCTGCTCGCGCTCGTCGTGCGGCGGGAGCGGGCCACCGAAGCCGCCCGGGGAATCTGACCGGCCCGGGGGCGGCGTGAAGGGCACGGTCCGAACCCCGTCGGGCGGCCTGGAGGGCTGGCTGGCTCGCTCGCCCCTTAACGCTGACCTGGTTCTGCTGCTGGTCTGCGCGGTGTGGGGCAGTACGTTCGTCGTCATCAAAATCGGCCTGACGAATACGCTACCCTTCAACTTCGTCGCCACCCGGTTTGGGGTCGCCTTCCTCGTCTTTTTTCTCCTGACTGCCCGCCGGCTCCGGGCCCTCTCCAGCCCGGAAATGTCGAGGGGCGTCTTCATGGGCCTCCTGCTGGTCGTCGGTTACGCAACCCAGACGGTCGGGTTGAGCCTGACGACGGCTTCGAAGGCCGGGTTCATCACGGGCCTCTCGGTGGTGCTGGTACCCCTCCTCGCCCGGCTCCTCCTCGGCCATCGGGTCGGGTGGGGGGTGGCCGGCGGTGTCGGGCTGGCGACGGCCGGTCTGGGCCTCCTTTCCCTGACCGCGGACCTGCGGCCCGAGCCGGGCGACCTCTGGGTCCTGGCCTGCGCCGTCGCCTTTGCCGGCCACATCCTTGCGGTCGCTGAGCTGAGCCGCGGTGGCCATGCCCTCCGGCTCGCCCTCGTTCAGACCGCCATCGTCGCCGTGGGGGCGGGCTTGCTCGCGGTCTTGTTCGAAGGGGGCCTGGTCTTGCCGTCCGGGCCGGGACTCTTCGCAACACTCTACACGGGCATCCTCGGCACGGGCCTCGTCCTGGGGCTCCAGATACCGGCGCAGAAGTACACCAGCCCCAGCCATGCCGCCCTTATCTTTGCGGCCGAACCGGTATTTGCCGCGGTCTTCGCCGCCCTGCTCCTGGGCGAGCGGCTCGGGCCGAAGGAGCTGGTCGGGGCCGGCCTTATTCTCGCCGGCATGCTGCTGGCGGAGCTGAAGCGGGAGCCCGGAAAAAGCGAAAGGAGCATCCAACATGCGGATTGATTTCCACACCCACTTCTACCCGGAGGTCTACCTGCAGGACCTGGCCCGGGAGCCCGGGAATGCCCGGGTGACCCGGGACGAAGCCGGCCGCTGGGTCGTCCACTACGCCGGGGATTATAACGTGGTGGCCGCCGGCCACATTTCGGTCGAGGCCCGACTCCGGGACATGAATGCGGCCGGAGTCGACCTGGCGGTTCTCTCGTTCACGACCCCGGGCGTCCACGTCGAGGCTCCGGAAAGGGGGGTGCGGCTTGCCCGGCTGGTTAACGATGCCTACGCTGCCCTGGTTCGGGCCTACCCGGACCGCTTTTCGGCCCTCGCAACCCTTCCCCTTCAGGCCCCGGATGCGGCGGCGGATGAGCTCGAACGGGCGGTGACCCGGCTGGGACTGCCCGGAGCGATGATTTTCTCCAATGTCAACGGGCGCCCCCTGGACTCGCCGGAATTTCGCCCGGTCTTTGAGCGCGCCGCCCGCCTCGGTGTACCCTTAATGGTCCATCCGACCACCCCCATCTTCGGGACCACCGGGGTGGAGGACTACCGGCTGGTGGCGGTTCTCGGATTTCTCTTTGATACAACTATTGCGGCCTGCCGGCTGGTTTTCAGCGGCCTTTTCGAGGCGTATCCGGGTCTTCAGCTCGTCCTCGCCCACCTGGGCGGGACCCTGCCTTACGTAGCCGAGCGGGCGGACCGGGCCTGGGCGGTTTACCCGGAAGTGCGCCCGCTGATTTCCCGGCCCCCAACCGCCTTTTTTAAGAACTTTTATTACGACACCGTTAACTTCGACCCGGCCGCCCTCGAGCTGGCCCTCGAGTTCGCCGGTCCTGACCGGCTGCTCCTCGGCAGCGACTATCCCCATCAGGTCGGCGATATGGTCCGGGCCATAGAAACAGTAAGCGGGCTGTCCGCCGCCGAGGGGGTCCGGCAGGCCATCCTCGGCGGCAACGCAGCCCGCTTACTGCGACTCAAGGGCTAGCAGGGCTCAGCGGCCGCGTCGTCCTCCGGCGTTCCCGTGGTCGGCTCCCGACTGCCCCCGGCCCTCGGGCCGGTCGCCGCTGCTCCCGGCCCACGGGGGTGGCCCCGGCGGGCTGAATTCCGG
>JAUQQI010000057.1 GCA_030549955.1 Chloroflexota bacterium | reverse complement strand
GGCCGGCTTTACCTGCTGCCCGGCATCGTCATCACGACTCTACTCGGGCTGGCACTGGGGTGGATTTACGTGGCCGGGGGCCGCAGTTTGACGGCCCCGGTGCTCTGCCACGGCCTCATCAACCTGCTCATTGAGCCCTGGTTGATGATGGGGACAATAAGGCTGGCTAGCGGGGGCGTCTGACCGGTCAGACGCCCCCGCTGGCACATCCGGTGGACTGTCCTGGCTTGCAGACCCGTTCTGGGTCTTGTGCGCTGGCCCACCCAAACTCCGGCTCAGGTTCGGGGAATGCCCACCTCGTAGTTGATGTTGCGGGCCTCGAAGAAGTTCACCAGCTCCGGCAGGTCCACCTCGGCCGCCAGCCACTTAAGCGGATTTTCGGCCTTAAAGTGGGCCCCGAGGCCCAGCTCCTCCAGCCGCCGGTCGGCGATGTAGCGCACGTACCCGTTAAGCTCCCCGGCGCTCAGCCCCAGCACCGGCCGGGGCAGCACCGCCCGGTTGTAATTTTCCTCAAGCTCGACCGCCTCCAGAATCAGGCTCTTTACCCGCCGGCTGAACCCGGCCGTCATTACCTCCGGATGCTCACCAAGCAGCTCCAGCACCAGGTGGATTCCGAAGGAAAGGTGCAGGCTTTCGTCCCGCAGCACCCAGTCCACCAGGCTACAGAGCCCCCGCAGCAGGTTCCGCCGCCGGAACGCCAGGGCCAGGGCAAAACCGGAATAGAAAAAGATCCCCTCAAGCACCACGAAATACCCGACCAGGTTGAACAGGAACCGCTGCCGCTCACCCACCGAATCCGCCGGGTCCCCGGCCTGAAGCAACGCCTCCGTAAGCCGCCGCTGGAATGCCTCCTTCGCCGCAATGGCTGGGTGGTCCCGGTGCAGGTTGAAGACCCGCTCCCGGTCCACCGGCAGCGTCTTTATCACGTACTCAAAGGCCATAACATGGTTGGCCTCCTCCCATGCCTGCCGCGCCAGGTAGAGCCGGACCTCCGGGGCGGTAAGCCTGGGATAAACGGCCATGACAATGTTGGTGGTTACCAGCGACTCCATCGGGTTAAAAAAGCCCAGAAGCATCTCCACCGCATGCTTTTCCTCGGGGCCCAGGCGCTCCTGCCAGTCCCGGACGTCATCGTGGAGGGGCGCCTCCTCCGGAAACCAGCTGTTGCGCTTGGCCTGCTGAAGGTGGGCGTAGGCCCACGGGTACCGCAGCGGGAAAAGCCGGACCGGTTCGATTACATCGCCAGAAAGCATCGTCAAACCCTCCTCACTGGCAGGATTCGCACTCGACCGGGCAGACCTCGGCCTCGGCCGCCAGCACCCAGCGGGGCCGCCTTAATGCCTTGTTCACCCGGACGGTGGCCGGCTCGGCCCGCATCCGGGGGTTGACGAAACAGTAATAGGTCGCCTTGAGCCCATGGCGCCAGGCTGCCAGGTAGACGTCGGCGATTTCAGATGGCCGGCGGGCCTCAAAAAAGAGGCTCCGGCTGATGCCCAAATCGACCCACTTCTGGGCCCGGGCTGTAAGTTCAAGGTAGGCCTGCGGGCTCACCTGATATGCCGTCGGGTATCGGCGCCGGATTTCGGCCGGAAGCCAGTCGATGGCCCTCACGTCCCCCTGGGTTTCCACCAGGGCCTCCCGGGCCCGCGCCCACAGGCCCAGCCCTTTAAGCTCATCGGCCAGCACCGGGTGGACCTCCAGGAATTTGCCCGAAAGGGTCTGCCGGCTGAAGAGGTTGGCGTAATACGGGTCCAGGCTCGGGGAAGTCCCGGCGATAAGGCTTATGGTCGCCGTGGGCGCAATGGCCAGCACCGTCCCGTTGCGGATGCCCTTCCGGACCGCCGCCCGGGCCGTTTCCCAGTCCAGGGCCGCCGAACGGTCCACCCCCACCGGCAGCCCCCGGCCGGCCTCCAGGTCAGCCAGGGTATCGACGGGCACCCGGCCCCGGGCCCATTCACTCCGGCCGAAGTTGGGGAAGGGGCCCCGCTCGGCGGAAAGGCGGCAGCTGGCCAGGATTGCCCGGTGGCTCAAAAACTCGACGACCCGGTCGGCCAGTTCGGCTGAGGCCGGCTCATCGTAGGCCAGGTCGAGCCTGGCCAGGGTCTCGGCAAAACCCATCAGCCCCAGGCCCACCGGCCGGTTGGCCAGGTTACTGCGGGCGGCCTTCGCCGACGGGTAAAAGTTCAGGTCGATGGCGTTATCAAGACCCCGGACGGCCACCTCCACCGTTTCCTCAAGGCGGTCAAAATCGATTTTCCCGGCCGGGTCCAGGTGGCGGGAAAGGTTTAGGCTGGCCAGGTTACAGACGGCGATTTCATCGGGGCTGGTGGGCAGAAACACCTCGGTGCACAGGTTGCCCGAATGGATGACACCGGCGCCTTTAAGCATCGAGCGGGCGCTGGCGGCGTCCTTAAAGGTCAGCCAGGGGTGGCCCGTCTCCAGCAGGGCGGCCAGAATCCTCGTGTAAAGCTCCCGGGCGCTCAACCGCCGGAAGGCCCGGGCCGGGAGCTGGGCGGCCTCGGCCCGGGCGACGAGGGCCCGGTAGCGGGCGGAAAACTCCGGCCCGTAACATTCGGTAAGTTCGGCGGCGTAAAGGGGGTCGAAAAGATACCAGTCGGCGTCGGCCTCGACCCGGCGCATAAACTCGTCCGGAATCCAGAGGGCGGTATTGAGGGCTGGCGTCCGCAGATACGGGTCGCCGGCGTTACGCTTTAAGTCCAAAAACGCCTCGATTTCCGGGTGCCAGGGCTCGATGTAGGCGCAGAGGGTCCCCCGGCGCCGCCCCCCCTGGCTTACGGCCTTGATGAGGGCATCGTACATGTGCAGAAACGGGATTAAACCCCCGCTCCGGCCGTTGATGCCCCGGACCGGGGCGCCCATGGCCCGGAGCTTGGCCAGGGAAGTCCCGATCCCCCCGGCGTACTTGGCCAGCCGGCCGAATTCGACGGCCGCCTCCAGGATATGGTCCAGGCTGTCCTGAACGTCGTAAAGATAGCAAGCGGCCAGCTGGTGGTGAGGCGTGCCGGCGTTGAAGAGGGTTGGGGTGCTGGGCAGGTAACGGAGGGAGCTTATCAGGTCGTAAAACCTGAGCGCCCAGGCGTTCCGGACCTCGGCCGGCTCGTTGAGGGCCAGGCCCATGGCGACCCGCAGCCAGAGGGCCTGGGGCGCCTCCAGGACCCGGCCGGTTTCGGGGTTCCGGACCAGGTAGCGGTCGTAGAGGGTGTAAAGGCCGATGTAGGGCAGAAGCAGGTCCCGCTCGGGCAAGATCCGTCCGGCCAGTAGCTCCAGGTCGAATTGGAGCAGGCGGGGGTCCAGGACCCCAAGGCGGACCCCGGCCCGAATATATTGGGGAAAATACCGGCCGTAATCGAAGGGCTCTCCGTCCCCGACTTCCCGGTAAATTTTGAGCAAAAAGAGCCCGGCGGCTGCCCGCTCATAAGCCGGGTCTTCGATGATATCGCGGGCGGCCAGGTCGATAAGGTCATCGAGCCCGCCTTCGGCCCCGGGCCGGAAGCGGTCGCCAAAACCGGAAAGGATTTCGAATATCGTTTCGGCAGGTCGGCCGGTCAGAAGCATCGGTTAAAAACCTCCTGGCGCAGGTTTTCCGGTGGGCGGCCCGAGGGCGGGTAAGGGGGACAGAAAGGCAGGCCAAAAGTGCCTGCACCGCCGGCCCACCCGCGAGGCCGCCGGGCACAAAGGCGGACGGGTCGGTCTTCGGGCTTCCGGATCATCCTACTCGCCGCGCCTTCCCGGCCGTAGTCGGGCCAGTGGCCACTGCGGCTTTCGTCCCCGGTTACCGCTGCGGGGCAGCGCCGGCCTTGCACCGGACTTCCCGGCACCCGCCCGCGGGGTCCATCCCGGCAACCACAGCATCCCGTGGTACTGCCGGAGACATACCCCAATATATTGGGTTTGCCACTCTTATATACTGGCGGCCGGGCCGGTCTGTCAAGGGGGCTTTTCCACCAAACTTCCCATGGGAGCGGCATCACCCCGGCCACCGGCCGGCGTACCCGGCGCCCGGGGTCCTGGCCCGGGCACTACCAGCTACTTTCCGGACACCATCAGTTGGGTAAGGGCCTACCGGACAGGCTTTCGGCAGCTGGGGGGGCGGTCCCCTACCCTGGCCGAGCGGGCGGCATGCAGGCACTCGGCTTTGAGCGACGGGCGACCTGCCCCATGGGGATGGCGGCCACAGGCTTGAGCCTGCGGACCGGTTCGCAGTCCTGGGGGACGGACCCCTGGCGGGGCATTT
>JAUQQI010000051.1:1140-4263 GCA_030549955.1 Chloroflexota bacterium | reverse complement strand
GGCCAGGGCCTGCGCGACGTCATCCACCAGATTCGGGTCCTGAAACTGCCGGGGGGAGAGGTTAACTCCGACGACCTCGGGGGCAGTTTCCGGGTCTGCCACCTGCCAGGCCTGGAGCTCACGGCACGCCTCGGAAAGCACCCAGCGGCCAAGCGGGATAATAAGCCCAGTCTCTTCGGCGATCGGGATAAACTCAGCCGGGCTTATAAGGCCCCGCTCCGGGTGCTGCCACCGCAGGAGAGCTTCGACCTGGCTGACCCGAGCCCGGCGGACGTCGACTACGGGCTGGAAACAGATTATAAACTGGCCCCGCTCCAGGGCGCGCCTCAGCTCGGCTTCGATCTTGAGCCTTGCATTGACCCGGACTGACAGTTCCGGCCCAAAGACCATAAACCGGCCCTTGCCCAGACTCTTGGCCTGATACATCGCAATGTCGGCTTCTTTGAGGATCTCATCAGCCGACGTCTGACCTGGGCGACTCAGGGCGATGCCGATGCTTGCTGTCAGGAATACCTCCTGGCCATCCAGGTTAAAGGGCGGCCCAAGGGTCTCCTGAATCCGGTCGGCCACTTTCTGCGCGTCGGCCCCGGAACCGGTATCCTCGAGCAGAATCGCGAACTCGTCGCCCCCGAACCTTGCGACCGTATCCGCCGTCCGCAGGCAGCCCTGGAGCCTTCGGGCCACCGCCACCAGTAGCTCGTCCCCCTGCTGATGGCCAAGACTGTCGTTGACCAGCTTAAAGTTGTCCAGGTCCAGGAACAGGACTGCTACCGGTTGCCGACGCCGGTCAGCTCGGATTAATGCATGCTGAAGCCGGTCCAGAAAGAGGGCCCGGTTTGGCAGCCCGGTAAGACCATCGTAAAGGGCCCGCCGCAAAAGCTCCTCTTCGTACCGGCAGGTGTCCGTCACGTCCCGGGCCGTCAGCACCAGACCGCCGACGGCCGGGTCGGAAGTCAGGTCAGCGGCGACCACTTCCAGCCAGCGCCAGCTACCATCCCGATGCCGAACCCGGAACCTCACCGAAGGCCCGCCCAACCCGGCGGGCAGGTCAGCCAGAAACTCCCCCAGCCTCTTAACATCGTCCGGCTCGAGCAGTGGGCCCAGCAAGCCCATCAGGGTCGTGTTGGCCAGCAGTTCCGGCTCGTACCCGAGCACCCGCTTTAACGACGGACTCACATAAGCGAGCCGGCCGCCAGGCCCAACTACCATGACGACGTCCGACAGGTTCTGAACCAGAGCCCGAAACCGCCGCTCCCTGGCAGCCAGCTCGGCCTGCTGGCGTTCGATGGTTCGGGTACCGCCGTGGACAACCCAGACCAGGGATACGAAAAGCGCAAAGAGGCTTCCCGCCGTGCCTATGGCCACGGCCCGGCTCAAAGCAGCCGTCTGGGCCTCAACCGGCACGTAAGACCGGTAAATCTCGAAGGCGCCCGCCGGCTGGTCAACATCGGGGAATACCAGCGGAACGTAGACCTCTAGCAGCGGCCCAAAGGCCGCCTCACCGGCGTTCTCGGGCCGGCCTCCCGGCATATGGGAGACGTCGGCTACGACCTTGCCGGAAAGGGCGGCGGCAAGTTCCTCATGGACGGGAAACCGGGCCCCAATCAGGTTCGGGTCATCGGAATAGACGACCTCACCCCGGCGGTTCCAGATTCTAACCCGGACGGTTCGGCCCCCAACAACCGCGGTCTTCACGAAGCGATCAAACTCGGCCAGCCGTTCCCCACTTAACGGTCCCTCGAGGTCCTCCGGACGGAGCCGATTAAGGAGCGCGGCGGCGACCGCCTGGTCTGCTTCGTCAACTGCCTGCCGGAGGGCCGAATCCACAATCACACGGTTGAGCCAGTAGTTGAGGCCGAGGCCGAGCCCCAAAATAATGAATAGGGCCACCAGAGCGAACCTGGTCGTGAGGTCCAGTCTGGCCAGGGTGCGCGACATTGTCTCATAAAAAGATATCGGCAGAAATTCGTCGCGCCGCAGGCCCAGAAACTTGGGGTCAAAAGAACTTAAGGCCGGTCGGATGTGCCGGCCTGAACCGCCTGACGGGTCCCCCGGCGCCAGCGCCAGTAGAAGATAATCAGGGCCAGGGGCAGAACCACCAGGGAGGTAACCTGAGCCTGCTTGAGGCCCATCCAGACAATAACGTTGTCCCGGCCGAAAAAGAGGATGAATTGACCAGCGGCATATAGGATAAGGTACAGGGCAAAGACGAGCCCATCCGGTCGGAGCCGGAATCGGACGTTCCAGAGGACAAAGAAGAGGGCAAGATTGAAGACCAGCTCGTAGACGGCGGCCGGCTCGTAGGCGGTGGTCGGCGAGGCCACGAAGGGCGACCGGGGGTAGACCACCCCCCAGGGATTCGTGGTCGGGTAGCCGACAATGTCACCGTTGATCAGGTTGCCGATGCGGCCGAAAGCCTGGCCCACCGTGGCGAAAATCGCAGCGGCGTCCAGCAGGGGCCACAGCGGGATTCTATAAACCCAGCAGGTTACAGCTATCGCCGCGGCCCCGGCGAAAATCGCCCCGTAGAAGGCCATACCGCCCTCCCAGGTCGCCACAATCCGCCACGGCTGGGCCAGGTACGGCCCCAGGTCCTGCTGGAGGACAAAGTAGAGCCGGCCCCCAAAAAAGGCGGCAATCGCGGTCGGCCAGAAGACCTTCCAGATGTCGTCTTCTTTGAGGCCCTTTTGAAGGGCATATGGGAGGGCAACGTAGAGGCCGACCAGGATCCCAACCGCGTACATCAGGCCGTACCAGCGTACCGCCAGCGGCCCGATTTCGAGTATAACTGGATCGATATCGACGGTTATCATGCCACACCCAAGTTTACAGCCACAAAAACCGCCGGTTCCAGCCCGGGTCGCGATCGTGTCCACCGCCGGTCCAGTATCACGCCGCCTCCGGGACCTGATCCGCCGGGCGGTCACATCCACCCTGGCTGCCGAGGGCGTGACCGATCCGGTCCGGGTGGAACTGGCCCTCACTGACGACGAGACGATCCGTCAGCTTAAGGCCCGCTACCTGGGCATCAACGAGGCGACCGACGTCCTATCATTTCCGGCCGGGGAATGGCCCAGGTCCCGGAACCGGTTCCGGGACCTGGGCCAAATCGTCATTGCCCGG
>JAUQQI010000051.1:0-1130 GCA_030549955.1 Chloroflexota bacterium | reverse complement strand
TTGCCCGGCCCTTTGTCGAACGACAGGCCCAGGCCCAGGGTCACACTTTCGAGAAGGAACTGGTCTTCCTCGTGGTCCACGGCGTGCTCCACCTGCTCGGATATCGGGACGACGAGCCGGAGGGCCTGGAAGAGATGCGCCGTCGGGGGAGAGTTCTGACCGAACAGATTCTCCGGGCTTCCGGGCCATCCGGGGCGGAGGAGGCATGAAGGCATACATTGCCCTGGCCGTGGCGTCTCTACTGGCCCTGGGTGCTTACTACGTCCTTACCCAGGTGATGCCGGCCGGTGAGCTGGCAGCATTTATCGCCGTCATTATCCTCCTTGAAATCGGCCTTATCGCGTTCAGCCTGCTGGGCGAAAGTTGAGCCGGCCGGTGTATAATCTGGCGAGCGGTGCTGAACGATATTATCCGGACAGCTTTTTCCCTATTTGCAATACTCGGCTTGCCTGTTAATGACCCGGGTCTGGTTATCCTGGTCGGGTTGCTCATCGCCGTCCCACTGTTTGTGCTGATTGTATTCGTCGTTCTGGATTTCGTCCATCGTCTGACATCCCGCCGGTATTACCTGCGCTGTCTGGATTGCCAGTATGCCGGCTATACCCACCAGCTCCTGGCCCGGTGCCCCCGCTGCGGGGGCGCCGTAACTTACCCGCGCTCCGGCCGGATTCTGCCCGCCTCCGACCAGGGACGGGCCACCGACCAGCCTTCCGAAGACAAATTCTATGGCGGACGTTAGGTCCGGGCCGCGCGACCTGGATGCCCTGAATCACCAGCTGGTCAACTGCCGGCTCTGCCCGCGCCTTGCGGCATACCGGGAAGAAATCGGCCGGGTGAAGAAGCGAGAGTTCCGGGACTGGGACTACTGGGCCCGGCCGGTGCCGGGCTTTGGGGACCCGGCGGCCCGGTTGCTGGTCGTCGGGCTCGCCCCGGCAGCCCACGGGGCGAACCGCACCGGCCGGATGTTCACCGGGGATTCGTCGGGGAACTGGCTGATCCGGGCAATGCACCGATTCGGGTTTGCAACCAGGCCGGAGAGCCTGCGGCCGGACGATGGCCTTAAGCTTAAGGATGCCTACCTGACCGCCGTGGTCCGGTGCGCGCCGCCCGGCAATCGACCGATGCCGGAC
>JAUQQI010000042.1 GCA_030549955.1 Chloroflexota bacterium | reverse complement strand
TATCGGGCATGCAGTAGCGGCACCTCAAGTTGCACCGGTCGGTGACCGATATCCTCAGATACGTTATCCGCCGGTTAAAAGGGTCAATCAGCGGGGAATAGCCTTCAGCAGTCATTTTCAAGCTCCCCACGACCTAAAAGCTGAGCCAGCAACCCGGCCAGGGCCCGGAAGGCCCGACCCCGATGGCTGAGCGCATTCTTCTCCTCAGCCGATAGCTCCGCCAGCGTCCGGCCGAGCTCAGGGACGAGAAAGACCGGGTCGTAACCGAAGCCGCCCTCGCCCCGGGGCTCCGGGGCAATCTCCCCCCAGAGTTCGCCCGTGCGGGTCCAGACCCGGCCGTCAGGTGTGGCCAGGGCCGCCACGCACCGGAAGACCGCCCGCCGGTCCCCGGTCCCCCTGTCCGCAAGCTCCTGAAGGAGCTTTTCGATTCGGTCCCGGTCAGTCGCGTCTTCGCCGGCGTACCGGGCGGCGTGGACGCCGGGGGCGCCCCCGAGGCCGAGAACTTCCAGCCCGGAGTCGTCGGCGATGGCCGGCCTGCCGGCCAGGACGGCATAACTGAGAGCCTTCAGCACCGCATTCTCCTCAAAGGTCCGGCCGGTCTCCCGGACCGTCGCCCGGATGCCAAGTTCGGCCGGGGTCTTCAGACAGAGGCCCAGGCCGGCCAGGATGGTGCGTATTTCCCGGACCTTACCCGGGTTGTTCGTTCCCAGGACGACCAGCTTCAACCTCTCACCAGCATTATAGTGGTCTGCGGCTGCCTTGACAAAAGCTACGGCGTGCGAAATAATATGGCAGCATTTTGCCAGCTATCCCCTGGCCTGTGGCCGAATATCCCGAGTGGAGGGATGGCAGTTAACACAGTCGAAGTGCAACCTGACGCATTTCTCGAGGTCGAAGACCTCCATCTGAGCTTCGGTGGGGTCCGGGCCCTGGACGGCGTAAGCCTTTCGGTCCGCCGGGGCGAGCTCTTCGGGCTTATCGGTCCGAATGGGGCCGGGAAGAGCACCCTCTTTAACTGCATCAGCCGGCTTTACACCCCGGACCGGGGCGATATCCGGTTTGAGGGCCGAAGCCTGCTTCAACTCCCGCCCCATGCGGTCCCGGCCCTCGGCATCGCCCGAACTTTTCAAAATGTCGAGCTCTTTAAAAGTATGACGGTCCTCGAGAATCTGCTCGTGGGCCAGCACCTGAGCCTGAACTATCGGCTCTGGTCGGCCTTTCTCGGCCTGCCCGATGCCCGGCGCCAGGAGCGGACGGCCCGGGAGCGGGTGCTGGAGGTCGCCCGGATGCTGGGTCTGAGCCGGTATCTCGGGCTGCCGGCCGCGGCCCTGCCCCTGGGCCTTCAGAAGCGGGTCGAGCTCGGCCGGGCCCTGGTCATGGGACCGAAACTGCTGCTGCTCGACGAGCCGGCGGGCGGCCTGAACCCGACCGAGGTCGTCGAGCTGGCCGACCTGATCCGGCGGATCCGGGACCTGGGAGTTACCCTGATTGTGGTCGAGCATCACATGGGGCTGGTTATGCAGTTGTGCGAGCGGATTGCCGTCCTCGATTTCGGCCGCAAAATCGCTGATGGCCCGCCTGAGGCCATCCAGAACGACCCGCGGGTCATCGAAGCCTACCTTGGGGAAGGGGAAGGAGTTGCTTAGGCTCGAGGGGGTAAGCGCCGCCTACGGCCGGATCCAGGCCCTCCGGGGCGTTTCGCTGGAGGTGCCGGCTGGAAGTATTGTCGCCCTCCTGGGTGCCAACGGCGCCGGTAAAACGACGACCCTCCGGGTAATCTCAGGTCTGCTGCGGCCGACGGGTGGTGCCGTCTACTTTGAAGGCCGGCGCATCGACCGGCTGCCGGCCGAGGCAATCGTCCGGCTCGGGGTCAGCCACGTGCCGGAGGGCCGCCAGGTCTTTGCTGAGCTGACGGTTGGGGAAAACCTGATTCTCGGGGCCTACGCCCGGCGGGACCGGCAGAAGATCCCGGCCGACCTGGACCGGGTCTTTGGGCTCTTTCCGGTTCTGCGGGAGCGACGAAAGCAACCCGCCGGGACCCTAAGTGGGGGCGAACAGCAGATGCTCGCCATCGGCCGGGCGCTGATGGCCCGCCCCCGGCTCTTGCTTCTGGATGAGCCGTCCCTGGGCCTGGCGCCAATGGTTGTCCGGGAGATCTTTCGGACCATCCGCCGGATTAATTCCGAAGGGACCACCGTTCTGCTGGTGGAGCAGGATGCTAACCTGGCTTTGCAGGTGGCCCGTTTCGCCTACGTCCTGCAGACCGGGCAGGTGGTGCTTTCGGGCCCGGCCGCCGAGCTCCGGCAAAATGAAGCCGTCCGACGCTCTTACCTGGGGTACTGACGATGACCGAAGGTCAGCTTTTGAGTCTTGCCCAGCAGGTCGTCAGCGGACTGAGCGCCGGCAGCATCTACGCCCTGCTCGCCCTGGCCCTGGTCTTAATTTATCAGTCGACTGATGTGGTCAACTTCGCCCAGGGCGAGCTGGCGATGTTTACGACGTTCATCGCCTTTACCCTGCTGACCTGGTACGGGGTCCCGTTCGTACCGGCGGTCGCCCTGACCCTTGTTTTTGCCTTTGTCCTCGGCTACCTCATTGAGCGGATCGTAATCCGGCCGGTCGAAGATGCGCCGGTCTTGAGCGTGGTGATCGTCACGCTGGGTCTTTACAGCATTTTTAACAGCGTTGCTGGCTGGGTCTGGGGCTATGTGCCGAAGGGCTTTCCGAGCCCGATTTCGGGGGGTACGATCCGGTTTGCCGGGCTTACCGTGGGTCTGCTTGACCTCTGGATTCTCGGCTGTGCCCTGGTGATCATGGTGTTGCTCCACCTCTTTTTACACCGAACGACCCTCGGCATCGCGATGCGGGCGACGGCCCACAACCGGACTGCCGCCCGGCTGGTAGGGATACCGGTCGGTCGGATGCTCAGTCTTGGCTGGGGGCTATCGGCGGTCCTGGGGGCCATTGCCGGGATGCTGGCGGCCCCGAAGATTTTCCTCGAACCGAACATGATGGCCGCGGTCCTGCTGTACGCCTTCGCCGGGGCGGTGCTGGGCGGCTTGACCAGCCCCTTTGGGGCGATTGCCGGCGGACTGATGGTTGGGGTGGTCGAGAATCTGCTTGGGGCGCTGGTTGCCACCGAGCTCAAGGCCGGGCTGGCCTTTTTTATGATTCTGGCAGTCCTCGTTGTCCGGCCCCAGGGCCTGTTCGGAACTGCCTACCGGAGGAAGGTCTGAGGCGTCATGGTGGGTCGATTGATTCTTATCGTCCTGGTCGTCGGCCTCATGGTTGCCCCCCTCTTCATTAACCAGTTCGCAAACTTCGTGCTGAGCCGGATGGCCATCTACACCGTGGTGGCCCTGGGCCTCAACCTGCTCACCGGCTACTCGGGGCAGATCTCCCTTGGCCACGGGGCCTTCTTCGCCATCGGCGCCTACGGGACCGCTATCGTCGCCAACCGCTTCGGCCTCCCGTGGCCGGCCTGCATCCTCGCCGGGGGGCTGGCGGCCGGATTGGCCGGCTACCTGCTGGGCTGGCCGTCCCTCAGGCTGTCAGGGCCGTATCTGGCCATTGCGACCCTGGCCCTGGCCATCGCCGTCCCCCAGGCACTTCTCAAGTTCGAGGGCCTGACGGGCGGGGTCCAGGGTATTAAACTGCCCCAGCCCCGGCCTCCGGCCGGGCTCGGGCTGGCCCAGGACCAGTGGCTGGCGTACATCTGCCTGGTAACAGCCATTTTGATGGTCTGGCTCACGGTAAATCTGGTCCGGAGCCGGGTCGGGCGGGCTTTTATCGCTCTGCGGGATAGTGAAATCGCGGCCCAGTCGTTGGGGATCAGCCCGGCCCGGTTTAAGACCCTGGCCTTTGCCATCAGCGCCTTTTACACCGGTCTGGCCGGGGGGCTCCTGGCCTATCTGCTCGGCTACATTGCCCCGGACGCCTTTACCCTGGTGGTCTCCATCGAATTTCTGACAATGGTAGTCATCGGGGGGCTCGCTTCGGTGGCGGGGTCAGTAATCGGCGCGGTCGTTATCGTCATCTTGCCCCTGGTCTCTTCTAACCTGACGGACTACCTGGCCGGGCTCCTCAATCTGGTTGGCCTTTCGGCGGTTGGGGCTACCACGAAGGGCCTTATCTGGGCTATTTACGGCGTGATTTTAATTCTGGTCATGGTATTTTTGCCGGGAGGACTGGTCAGTTTGTATCATAAAATCACAGACCTGTGGACGCGGGTAGTTAAACCTGAGCCGGTCCTGAAGGGGACTTCGGCGGCCCCGCCGAGCAC
>JAUQQI010000082.1 GCA_030549955.1 Chloroflexota bacterium | reverse complement strand
AACCGTAGACCTGGCCCGCCACTTTGCTGGCCTCTGGGCGGTCGCCGGGATCAGCGTAAAAATTGAGTCTGGCGAGGTCGTGGGAATCGTCGGCCCCAACGGCTCGGGGAAGACGACGTTTCTTAACCTGGTCACCGGCTACCTCAAACCGAGTCGGGGCCGGATCTTCTACCGGGGCCGAGAGATTACCGGACTGGGGCCCCGGCAGATTAGCCGGCTCGGGATCGCCCGGTCGTTCCAGATCCCGCAACTTTACGTCGGGATGACGGTGCTCGAGAACATGCTGGTGGCGCTGGCTGTGCGGGATGGGGAGGGATTCAACTTCTGGGGACAGCTGGACCGTCCGGAGCGGGTGCGCCGGGCCGAGGAGACCCTGGGTCGCTTCGGGCTCGGGCGGCTTGCGGGGCTTAAGGTCTCGGCCCTTGGGGGCGGGGAACGCAAGCTTTTAGACGTGGCCCTAGCGTTTGCGCTGGGGCCGGAGATTTTGCTGCTGGACGAGCCGACCAGCGGGGTGAGCACCGCCGAGCGGTACGGTGTGATGGAGACGATTCTGGCGGCGGTCCGGAACGGTCGGACGGCGACGGTTTTTATCGAGCACGACCTCGATGTGGTGCGCCGCTACGCTCAGCGGGTGCTGGTTTTCTCGGAAGGTCGGGTCGTTGCCGACGGGTCGCCGGCCGAGGTTTTTGCTGAGGGGGAAGCGAGCCGGTAGGGCCGATGCTGGAAGTTGACGGCCTTTCGGTAACGATCGCGGGTTTTCCGATCCTGCGGCAGGTAAGCCTTAAGGTTAGGGATGGGCAGGTCGTGGGGCTGATCGGGCCCAACGGGGCAGGGAAGACCACAACCCTGCGGGCAGTCATGGGCCTTATCGGCGTTGGGTCGGGCCGGATCCGGCTTGACGGGGTTGAACTCGGGCCCTTGCCGGCCCACATCCGGGCCCGGCTCGGGATCGGCTACATGCCGGAGGACCGGCGGCTCATTGGGAACCTCTCGGTCGAGGATAACCTGAGGTTGCCGGCCTGGGCCCAGGGGCTTACCGATTTCGAGACCCGGCTGGAAGCGGTGTACGAGCTGATCCCGGAGCTCAGGGACCTCCGGGGACGGTCAGCTGGCGCCCTGTCTGGGGGTCAGCAGAAGCTGGTCGCCCTCGGCCGTAGCTTCATTGCTGGGCGGCGGCTTCTGCTACTTGATGAACCATTTGAAGGGGTTGCGCCGGCGCTGGCGTCGCGACTGCTCGAGAGAATCCGAGCGTTTCGGGACCGGCAGCCGGGGCTTGCGACCCTGGTCTGTGAGTCGTCCTTCGAGTGGGTCCGTCGCCTCGCCGACGAGGTCATCACCATTGAACGGGGTGAGACTTCTCGGGCCGTCTGAACCGGACGGCCGCCCGGGCCGTGTTATAATCGGCCGAGCGTCAATCTAGGCGGAGGAGTCTCGGCCTATGCCCCGGGAAGTTGTGGCGACATCTGATGCACCGCCGGCCATCGGACCCTACAGCCAGGCGATTCGGGCCGGCAGTCTGGTCTTTGTGTCCGGCCAGATTCCGCTGGACCCGGCCACCGGTCAGCTGGTGGAGGGCGGGGTCGAAGAGCAGACTCGCCGGGTCCTGCTGAATATCCGGGCGATCCTGGAGGCCACCGGTCTGACCCTTAAAAACGTGGTCCGAACCACCGTCTTCCTCACCGACCTCTCCGACTTCCCCAGGATGAACGAAGTTTACGCCGAATTCTTCCCTGAGAGTCCGCCTGCCCGCACAACGGTCCAGGCGGCAGGCCTGCCCCGGGGGGCCCGGGTCGAAATCGACGCGATCGCCGTCGCCGACGGTCCGGTGGGGGCATAGCCCTGTGGGTCGGGTCTCGGGGGCAGTGGTGCTGGCGGCTGGCAAGGGCACCCGGCTCCCCTTGGGACTGCCGAAGGTCCTGACCCCAATTGCCGGCCGTCCCATGGTCCGGTACCTGCTGGACACCCTGGAAGGTTTCTTTCGACCGCCCCAGATAACGGTTGTAATCGGCCACCGGGCCGATGAGGTTCGGGCCGCCCTGGGGGAAAACTACCGCTACGTTTATCAGCCTGAACAGCTGGGGACGGGTGATGCCCTCGCGGTCTGCCGGCCGGTTCTCGGACCCGAAGCCGAGGTGCTGGTGGTCGGGGGCGATACCCCGCTGGTTAGCGCCGAGACGCTCCGGCGGTTGCTGGACCTGCACGCCGAAAAGGAGGCCCATCTCACCTTCGTCAGCTGTGTCGGCGGAAATCCGGCCGGAATGGGGCGAGTGGTCCGGGGCCCTGACGGCCGGGTCCGCCGGATGGTGGAGGAGCGGGACGCCGCCCCCGAAGAACTCCGGATTGTCGAATGGAACGCCGGAATCTACGCCATTAGCCTCGGAGCGGTCTGGGACGGACTTACAAGTCTGCCTCGGGCCCGGAACGGGGAATACTACCTTACCGACCTCGTCGGATGGGCGGTCAGTCAGGGACTCCGGGTTGAGAGCCTGACAGTTTTCGACCCCGACGAGGTCCTGGGAATAAATACCCCGGCCGACCTGCTCCGGGCCGAGGCCAGCGTCTTTCGGCGGGTAAGGGCGAAGCTGATGGGGCAGGGGGTTCGGCTGGTTGGGGCCGACGCGGTCTGGGTTGAGCCCTCGGTCCGGGTCGCACCGGGAGCTGTCCTCTTGCCCCTGACGTACCTTGGGGGAGAGACGCGAGTCGGAACGGACTGCCGGATTGGCCCCCGGACAGTCCTCATTGACTGCGAGGTCGGGGCCGGGTCTGCCATCCGGGATGTGAGCCTTGAGGGGTGTCGCCTTGAACCGGGAAGTCGAATCCCGCCTGATTCGGGCCGCCCGTACAGCCCGCCGCCGGGCCTACTGCCCGTATAGCGGATTTGCCGTCGGGGCGACCGTCCTGGGCGACGACGGCCGGATTTACGCGGGCGCGAACGTGGAAAACGCCTCGTTCGGCCTGACAATCTGCGCCGAGCGGGTGGCGGTACTCCGGGCGGTCACTGGCGGGGCCCGCCAGGTGCGGGCCGTGGCGGTGGTGGCCGCAGGCCCCCGTCCGGCAGCGCCGTGCGGGGCATGCCGCCAGGTCCTGGCCGAGTTCTCGCCGGACTTAACGGCCTCAATAGTTCTGATTACTTTGGATGGGCTGTTATTGCGGACTACACTTGCAGACCTTTTCCCGGAGCCATTTAAGTTCCCAGGCTAGGGACTATAGTCCTTGGTCCGCCCTTCTCAAATAGTCCGCATCTATCTACCCAACTGGGCCCCACAAGTAAGCCAGCACTATTGCCGATTCTCGGACTTTTAGGTGGTGGGGCCGGCCTGGGGCACTCCCACTGCTGCCGGCAGACACGGGTTCGGCCGGCGGGGCTTTCACTAACCGAGTAAGGGACGGGCTGTCCAGGGGCCGTTGTCCTTGCGCGGAGGGTGAAGTTCGGGCGGCGGGTGTGGGCGAAATTTATGTGGAAAAGTCTGGTGGCTCAGGGGGCCGGAACTTATTACAATCTAGGTGGACTGAGGCCGGACTCAAGCCTTAATGGGCGGGTCGCCGGTTTTGGACTGCTAGAGAAGAGACTTTATGGTTCGGGTGAACGACGATGGCAAGGCCGTTCAAAAATTTGCCGCCTTATGGTCCGGTACAGGGAACGCTGGCCGGACTGAACTTGCTACAGCGGGGCAACCTGGCCAGGATTGACGAGGACGTACTCGCCCGGGAAGGGGTTGCCCCCGGCAACGAATACAAGGTGGTCGGTGCGCTGCGGTTCCTGGGACTCATCGATGAGTCCGGGACTGTTACGGAGAAAGCAGTTGTGCTCCGGTCCCGGGGCAGCGCCTTCCAGCTCGGACTTCAGGAGATTTTAAAAAGGGCCTACGCCCCCCTTTTTACCGAGCGGGGACCGGTGACGGGCTTTGAGGAAGTCCACAACCGGCTGGTCCGCCACTACCGGATGGGAAAAGAGAGCGCCGCGAAGGCGGCCCGACTTTTCCTCGCCCTCGCACGGTACGCCGGGCTGATTGAAGATGAGGAGGCTGTCGCCGGACGGCGCCTGGGCCCCCGGACGCGGCGGTCGGCCAGCTTGGGCCATGGTCA
Organism: Chloroflexota bacterium; assembly: GCA_030549955.1. Lineage (GTDB taxonomy): Bacteria > Chloroflexota > Dehalococcoidia > JAUQQI01 > JAUQQI01 > JAUQQI01. The sequence goes on along the minus strand of JAUQQI010000082.1, from coordinate 259 downwards.
GGTGGGGGAAGAGGCCGGTGGGGGTCGGCGACGGGCGCCGGCTGGTGGGGTAAACCTGACACTGAATGTCTCCATTGTCGTCGATTCGAGCCTGGTACAGCTCCCCCCAGACGAACTCGAAGTCCGGCTCGGCCGGATTTTCCAGGCCATTGGCAAGGCGGCCGATAATTTACAGAACATTCGTGGATAAAATACGGCCGGGCCTCGGGTAAAAACTCGACATAATTATGTTGCATATCCCCCGGACGTCCGGTTGAGG
>JAUQQI010000193.1 GCA_030549955.1 Chloroflexota bacterium | reverse complement strand
GTCGCCCCCGAGCCCGTGCAGCCGGGCCGCCAGGTCCCGGATGTGGCCCTCGATGCCGCCCGGCACGGGGTAGAAGTCCTTGTAGACGTGGACAACCCGCATCACGGCCTCACCCCGAGTTTAAACGGCCCTTCCGGACCCGGTCCAGGGCAGAAGGGTATACTTGAGACCGGAAAGGAGGCAACTTTGCTACTGGGTGTTATCAGGACCCTGTACGATTACAACGTCTGGGCAAACCGGCAGGTTTTTGACACGGCGGCCGGCCTTGACCTGGACTGCTATTTTGCCCGACTCGGGGGAAGCTTTGACTCGGTCCATGACACCCTTGTCCACCTGGTCGGGGCCCAGTGGGTCTGGCTCCGCCGGTGGCTCGGGGAATCGCCCCCGGCCCTGCCCCGTCCGGCGGACTTCCCCGACCTGGCTGACCTCCGCCGCCGCTGGGACGAAGTCGAGGCCGGGACCCGGGCTTATCTGGCCGGGCTTGACGAGAACACCGTCCTCCAGGTCCTGACTTACCGGGACACCCGGGGCGTCGAGCACTCATATCCGCTCTGGCAGACGATGCTCCATCAGGTGAACCACGCGACCCAGCACCGGAGCGAGGCGGCAATGATGCTGACCCGGCTCGGCCACTCGCCAGGGGAGCTGGACTTCCTGCGGTACCTGAACCAGCGGGCCTGATTCGGTCTCCGGCGGTTGGCCCTCATGCCTAGACTCCTGGTCTGCCGCGGCGGCGACTTCGGGTGGATGCGGGTCCCGGGCCCCCACTCCATCCGCTGGGTTGCCTGGAAACCGGCTGGCGGCGAAGCCCTGCTCGTGGGCAATGGGGGGACCGTCCTCCGCTGGCGGGCCGGCGAGCTCGAGCCCATCCCGGCCCCAACCCCGGAAAACCTCCGGGGGGCGGCCTGGCACCCGTCGGGTCGGTTTGCCCTGGCTGTCGGCAATGCCGGAACCGTTCTGCGCTATGAGGACGGAACCTGGGAGCGGGTCCCGTTCTTTTCGGCCATTGCCCTGCGGCGGGTGGCCTGGTCTCCGGATGGAAGCTACGCCCTCATCGCCGGCAACGACGGCGTCGCCCTCCGTTACGAGGATGGCCGGGTCGTGGCGGTAGGGTTCGCCTACCATCACCTGCGGTCCATTGCTTTCCATCCGTCCGGGGCCTTTGCCCTGATTGCGGGTAACCGGGCCCTCTACCGGTACGAGGCGGGCGCCCCTGACCTGGTTCCCGTTTACCGGGAGCCCGACGGGGACCTGATCGCCGCCGCCTTCCGGCCGGCTGGAACTGAGGCCCTGGTCGCCGGGTTCAGGCCGTCCGAGGTTGGGGCCGAAGGGCGGGAGGCGATTCTTTACCGCTGGACCCCGGACGGCATCGCCGGGGCGGCCGACCCGGTCCCCGGGCAGGTGTGGGTTGGGGTGGCCTGGGACCGGGACGGCCGGGGAGCCTGGCTTGTAAGCAACCCCGGACCGCGGCCGACGCCAAGCCTGGTCGTCCGGTGGGAAGGCGGCCGGCTGGTTCAGGTATTCCGTCACCCAAGCTTCCGTTTTACCGGGGTCTTCCCGGACCCGACGGGTGGGGTCATACTTTTTCCGGGGTCCACCGCGTCCCCATTCTGGACCGTCTAGGTTCCCCGCCCCGAATGGCTATTGACACCGGCCGCGGGCCGGGGGATAATGGACTCGGGATGGAGGTTTCGGAGTACTTCAACTTCTTTGAGCCGCCCGGGTTTGACGAGTCGATTTTGGTCGCTGCCTTTGCCGGCTGGCCGGACGCCGCCGAGGTTGCGACGACGGCGGCCCGGTTCCTGGTCAGGTACTGGTCGGCCCGCCGGTTCGCCGCCATCGACCCCGAGCACTTCTACGTTTTCACCGTCGTTCGGCCGGTCGTCCGGCAGGTCGGGCCGTTCCGCCGGGAGGTTCAGTGGCCGGCAAACGACTTCTATTTTGCCCGTCGGGCCCTGCCCGGCCAGGACGTGGTCATCCTGGTTGGGACTGAGCCGAACCTGCACTGGAGGGCGTTCGCCGAGGCGGTGCTCCACGTCGTGCGGGTCTGCAACGTCCGGTTTGTCCTGACCCTTGGGGGTCTCCTGGCCGACGTTCCCCACACCGGCCCGGTCCGGCTGACCGGCTCGGCCAACAGCCCGCAGCTCCTTGAGCGCCTCGAATCGGTCGGCATCCGGCGGTCCCGGTATGAGGGGCCAACGGGCATCCATTCGGTGCTTCACGAAGCCCTCACCCGCAACCGCATCCCGGCCGCCAGCATCTGGGGCAACGTCCCCCACTACCTGGCGACCGCATCGAATCCAAAGGTCGTTCACGGGATTCTCTCGGCCGTGCGCACGTTCCTGGGGGCCGAACTCGACCTGTGGGAGCTGGAACTGGCCGCCAGGCGGTTCGTCCGCCAGGTGGACGAGGCGATAGCCCAGAATCCTGATATCGCCGCCTACGTCCGGGCCCTTGAGGAGAAAGAGGGCATCGGAACACAGCCTCCGGCTGAGGAGCCGCCGGGGGAACTCCCCAGCAAGGAGGCCCTCCTCCGGGACCTTGAAGAGTTCCTCCGGAGCCTCCAGCAGCGCCGGCGCGAGGACGAGCCGCCGGAATCCTGACACCCCCGGCCAGCCGGCCCCTAGCGCCGGAGATCCCCTATTCGGCCCGCCTGGGGGCCCACTGACTGCGGGGTCCCGGTTGGGGACCGGCCCGTGCGGAGCTGCTCTGTGGCGGCTTAAGTCGCCGGGCGGCCTCCCCGCTGCCAACGCTGCCGTCCGGCCGCCGGGTGGTGATCCGGGGGAAGCGGGCGGCGATGGGCTCAGCGCAAAGGCGCCCTCCGCCATGCCGTGCATGCCGGCGCCTCTCTGAGGATAAAGGGCCCGCGTCCCCTCAGGATGCCTGCTGGACCTGGGGCCGCCGTCGGCTGAGAACAGCCCGGATGACGGGTAGCATGAAGAGCAGGATCGCGACGGCCATCAGCGGGCCCGAGATCGGCCGGGAAAAGAGGATCGCCGGGGAGCCGTGGCCCATAATCAGTGTCTGCCGTAGGGCCGACTCGGTCGGGTCCCCCAGCACCAGGGCGACGATCAGGGGCGCCGCCGGGCATTTGAGCTTGCGGAGAACATAACCGACCAGGCCGAATATGAGGACAATCCAGACGTCGAAGAGGGAGTTGTTAACCGCGTAGGCCCCCAGGATGCTGATCATCACGATGAAGGGCGTCAGGATCGCGTAGGGTACCCGCATAATCGCGGCCAGAAGCGGCGTCGCCAGAATGCAGAGAATAAAGCCGATTAAGTGGCCGACATAAAGGCTCCCGATGAGACCCCATACGAACTCCGGCCGCTCCTGGAAAAGCTTCGGCCCCGGAATCAGGCCCCACATAAAGAGGCCAGCCATAATCACCGCCGCCGTCGGTGAGCCCGGAACCCCCAGGGTGACCATGGGCAGGAGGGACCCGATGCCGGCGGCGTCGGCTGCCGCCTGCGGGGCCATCACCCCCTCGACGGCCCCTTTGCCGAACCGCTCCGGGTTGCGGGAATATTGGCGGGCCATGCCGTATCCCATGAAGGAAGCGGGGGTTGCCCCGGTGCCGGGCATTACCCCGACCCAGAAGCCCATCAAGATCGCCGCCAGCAGCAGCCAGACCCGCTGGCCAATTTCCCGAACCGCCGTTACCAGGTCATGCCAGCCGAGCCGGGCCTTGATCTCTTCGACCTTCTCCCTGGCCTGCTCCTCGGCTGAGACCAGCAACTCGGCGATGCCGAAGAGCCCGATGGTGACCGGCACGAAGTTAAACCCCGTAAGCAGGGTGATCGTGCCGAAGGTAAGCCGGGGCTGGCCGGTCACCAGGTCGAGGCCCACCGCCCCCAGCAGAAAACCGGCGGCGATCATGATGAGGGTCTTCGTCGGCGACGAGCCCTCCCCGATGCCGACAAAGGTTGCAAAGGCCATGAGCATGATCGCGAAGATTTCGGGCGGGCCGAAGCCCAGGGCAAATTCGGCCAGGGGGACCGCAAAGAAGGTGAATAACAGGGTCGAGGCAAAGGCGGCGCACAGGGAGGACAGGAATGCGGTCGTCAGGGCGAGCCCGGCCCGACCAAGCTTGGCGAGGGGGTGGCCATCAAAGACCAGTACCGCCGACCACGGCTCGCCGGGGATGTTGAATAAGATCGACGTGATGACCCCGCCGTAAAGGGCCCCCCAGTAGAGGCCGGCGAGCATCATGACGGCCGCGTTCGGATGGATGAACAGGGTTAAAGGCAACAAAATTGCGATGCCGCTGGTGCCCCCGAGGCCCGGCAAAACCCCGACCACCAGGCCAAGGACAACCCCCAGGAGAAGAAATCCCAGGGTGTAGGGCTGAAAGACCTCACCGAA
>JAUQQI010000265.1 GCA_030549955.1 Chloroflexota bacterium | reverse complement strand
ACCTGAGCTTCAACCACCTGGGTTTTATCCAGGAGGTCATCGGGGACCGCCTCTACTACGACCGGGTCATCCTCATCGTGGCGGTGCCCCGGGGTGGGCGGCCGGGGGAGGTACGGTTTTACCGGTGGGATTTCCGGCTTCCGGCCGAGGCCGAGGTCCAGAACCGGGTGGCCGAGGCATACATGGGCGTGATCAGCCTGGAGAACCTTCTGATAATTGGGACCCACTTTGACATCTGGCCGCCGGACGTGCGGGTCTTCGAAATTGAGCCGGCCTGGGAAACTTACGGCAGCCGGCTGAGCCCCCAGGCCGAGGCGGCCCTCCCCGGGGTTGCAGCCGCCGTCCGGAACGAGGCGCTGGCAGATTGGGCCGAGCAATGGCTAGCAGCAACGGCGAGCTGAAGCTTTTCTGGCGGGACGAGCTCCTCCAGGTCCTTTACTGGCTGCAGGGGGAGGGTTTTGCCGACCTGGCGACGGCGGGGGGCCTGGCCGGCTTCTTGCAGGCCGACCCAATCCTGGTCGCCGAGTGCCTTACCGAGCTGGTCGAAGACGGCTACGTTGAAACTGTCCCCGCCGACGGACAAATCCGCTACCGCCTCACCGACCTCGGCCGGCGGGAAGGGGGCCGGAGGTTCCGGGAAGAGTTTGCCCACCTCCAGAAGGCTGGCCACTACGAGTGCAGCCCGGACTGCATCTGCCACCTCACCAGCAACCGGGAGGACTGCCCGTCCCACCGCCCGGTCTGACCGATGGCCAGCACCAGAAGGCTGCTCATCGCCGGCCTCGGCAACATTCTCAACCGGGATGACGGCTTCGGCATCGAGGTGATTAGCCGGCTCCGGTGGCTCCTGGACGGGGTCCCTTCGGTCCGCACGGTTGAGTACGGTATCGCCGGAATCGGCCTCATCCAGGACCTGATGGACGGCTACGACGGGCTGGTCCTGGTCGATGCCGTGGACCGGGGCGGCCCACCGGGCACCCTCTACTGGCTCCGGCCCAGGGTCGACGCCCTCGACTTCCCGGCCGGGACGTTTGCCGAGACCCACTACCTGGGCCCAACCCGGGTCATCCTGCTGGCCGCCGCCCTGCGGTTGCTTCCGGTCTACGTCCGGATCCTGGGCTGTCAGCCCGATACGGTCGACGACCTGGGCCTGGGCCTGACGCCCCCGGTGGCCCGGGCGGCTGCCCACGCCGCCCGGGTGATAGCCGGCTGGGCGGCCCGCTGGGTGGAAGACCCGGCAACTCCTGAACCGTTTGCCGGTCCGGAAGTCCCGTTACGGCCCGTCAGCGCCCGCGAATCGTAAGACCCTTAAGCTGGCCGGTAACGAAGGCGTGCTTGTTCCAGGTGGTCGGAACCCCCGGCCCAACCCCGGCGGCCGTGAAGTACCAGGCGTCGAAGGGTCCCTTGCGGTAAATAAAGTAGTTGGTCGGGTAATAGAGGGGCAGGACCGGCAGGTCCCGGGCGATGATGGCCTGCATTTCGTATACGAGCTGCCTTCTGGTTGCTTCGTCGGTGACGGTTAGCTGGCGGGCGGCCAGGTCCTCGAACTGTGGGTTATTATAGCCGTGGACTCGCTGGAAGCCCCCAGCCGGGCTGCGGCTGGAGAAGACCTGGCGCAGGTAATCCGGGTCGCCCCCGAGGCCCCCGTAGCTGATGATGGCCACTTCGTAGTTGCCGGCCGCTGTCAGGGAGTCCATGGTGTTGCGGTCGGCCGGCCGGAAGGCCACGGCGATGCCGACCGCCCGCAGCCGGTCCCGGACGAGCTCGGCCACCCGAACGAAGGCGGGGGATTCAAAGTAAAGGGGCACCTCCAGGGGGCGGCCGTCCGGAAGCTCCCTGATGCCATCCCCGTCGGTGTCCCGGTATCCGGCGCCATCCAGCAGCGCCCCGGCCTTCGCCGGGTCGAAGGGATACTGCTCGACGTTCGGGTTCCGCCACGGATTCGAATAGGCGAGCCAGCCCGGATTTCCAGGCTGGCCCAGGCCCTGGAGGATCCTTCGGACCAGCTCATCCCGGTCGATGGCGTAGGCCCAGGCCCGCCGGAAATTGGGGTCGCTGTAGGGCGGACCCTTCGTAAGGTTGAAGTGAATGGCCGGGTTCCATTCGCCCGGCTGGGTGAGAACCCCGAACCGGGGGTTCTCCTTAAACCGGTTGACCACCTCGGCCGGGACGCCTCCTTCGACGGGCAGGCCAGTGGCGTCGACGGCGCCCTGCTCCAGGGCTACCAGGGCGTCCGATACCGGCACAAGCTCGATTCGCCGGACGTACGGCTTGCCCAGCCAGAAGTCCGGATTCGCCTCGTAGAGGTAGGCCCCTGATGCCTGGTCGTAAGAGGCCAGCCGATACGGGCCGCTGCCGATGAGAGCTTCCGGCCCGATGAAGCGCCGCGGGTCGGCCACCTTTTCCCAGATATGGCGGGGCAGAATTGGAACGCTGCCGGCAACATTCACCAGAAACGGGGCGTACGGCCGGGCCAGCACGATTTCGACCCGGTTTTCCCCGGCCTGCCGGACGGCCTGGACAAACTCGACACCGCGTATCAGCGGCGCCGGTTGGCGCTTAAGATATTCAAAGGTGAAAACCACATCGCTGGCGGTGAGGGGCTGGCCATCGTGCCAGCGGACACCGCCCCGGAGGGTGAAGGACCAGGTAAGCCCGTCGGCCGAGCTCTCCCAGGCCGTAGCCAGCCATGGTATCAGCCCCTCGCTGTCCTTCCAGATAAGGGTGTCGAAGATCAGACTCATCCGGATGTAACCCGGCCCCCGGGAGTACGTGAAAGGCGAGGGGTAGCCGAAATCCCCGCCGGGGAGCCGGAGAACGATATCCCCGCCGGCAGCAGGGGTTGGGGCCGGTCCCGGCGAGGCCGGCAAACAGCCTGTGGCCACCAGCAAGACCGGCAACAGGACGCCGGAAAATCGCTTCGGGCTCATCGTAGCACCTCCCCTTAGCCGATTCGCCGGAGCCGCGGGTCCATCCGGTTTTCCAGGCCGATGCCGATGAGGGTGATGCCCAGGACGAGGAGGCTTATACACAGACCCGGCGGCAGCAGCCACCAGACCCAATGGGGTGTAAAATAGATGCCCCGGTAGTTGAGGGCCTGGCGGATGATGAGCCCCCAGCTCTTTGCCGTCGGGTCCCCAAGGCCGAGGAAAGCCAGCCCCGCCTCCAGCATCACGGCCCGGGCGGCTTGAGCGACCAGGACGGACACCAGGATCGGCCCCAGGGCCGGCAGAACATGCCGGACCATAACTTCAAGGGACCTGGCTCCCAGGGCCACGGCCGCCTCGACGTAGGCTTCGCCCCGAACGATGAGCACCTGGGACCGCACGACCCTTGCCGGAACCATCCAGCCCAGCAAAACGATCACCAGGATAACATTGGCGAGGCTGGGCCCGGCGTAGGCCGCTACCAGCAGCATCAACGGCAGGTGGGGTATCGCCATCAGGAAGTCGACGGCACGCATCAGGACCAGATCCGGCCAGCCTCGCAGGTAGCCGGCGACGACCCCGACAGCGGCTGCCAGGGCGGTAGTGAGGCTGCCGGCGACGAGGCCGACCGCCAGGGATACCCGGGCGCCGTAAATTAATTCGCTTAGAATATCCTGGCCAACATCGTTCGTGCCAAAAAGGTGGGCCGGGCTCGGCCGGGCCAGGGGCTCGCCCGAGTACACCGCCGGGTCGTAGGGTGCAACCACCGGAGCCGCGGCCGCCAGCAGGAGAAAGCCGGCCAGAATGGTCAGGCCGATGGCCATAAGGCCGGGCCTGAAGGTAGGGCCGGAACGGCTTTTTGTCGAAGCGGCCTGGACGTTACTGGTCACCGACACGTTCATTGACGCTTCACCCTCGGGTCCAGCCGCCCGTAAGCCAGGTCAGCCAGGAGATTGCCCAGCAGGACCGAAATCGACAGAATGAGGAACCCGGCCTCCAGGACCGGGTAGTCCCGGGCGGCTACCGCCTGAAAAAGTAACTGGCCCATGCCGGGGTAGGCGAAGATCGTTTCGACGAAAACGGCGCCGGCCACGGTCATCCCAAGCTGGGCCGAAAAGGTGGTGAAAAGGGGCAAGATGGCGTTGCGAACGGCGTGCCGGTACCTGACCCGGAACTCGCTGAGCCCCTTCGCCCGGGCAGTCTGAATATACGGTTCGGCCAGGACAAGGAGCATGCTGTTCCGCATCAGAAGAAAGCGACCGCCGACGGATTCAACCGTCAGCACCCCTGCCGGCAGGGCCCAGTGGTGGAGGATATCGAGGGCATGGTCGACGGGCGAGGCCCAGGTTCGAAACGGCGTAGCGGCCCCGGACAGTGGAAAAAGCCGGAGCTGGACGGCAAAAACCAGGACGGCCAGGATCCCCAGGAAGAACGGGGGCATC
>JAUQQI010000307.1 GCA_030549955.1 Chloroflexota bacterium | reverse complement strand
CAGGTCGTTTCGACGTCGTGCTTCGGGCCCGCATACATGACCGTAAGCAGCTCAGCCACCGTAAAGTAAAGATAAATGAGGATCAGGCCGATGAGGAAGATGCCCAGGTAGCGGAAAACTACCTCAGGCATCTCCTTTTCGGCCCCAAGACCGGCCCGGACCGCGGCCGCGATGACCGCCAGCAGGCCCATGCCCGAGACACCCGCCATAACCACGAAACCCGGGGCCTGAAGGGCACTGAACCATCCGGGCCGCCCGGCCTGGATGCCGAAAATGAAACCCAACGTCGAGTGGGCGGTGACCAGCAGGGGCACAATGGCGATGGCCAGCCAGAGGCTTACGATGTGATGCCGGCGGCGTTCGGCCGGGGTATCCCGGTAGCCGGCCGCCCAGAGGCGGTAGAGCCACCGGAGCCGGCCCGGATACTGCGCCAGCAGGGCCGCGTCCCGGCGGGTATCCAGGTAAAAGTAGACGAGGCTGGCAAAAAGGTAACCAGACATCACCAGGGTGAATGTCCCGAAGAAAGGCGATTGGGGCCGGGCGTAGCGAAACAGGTTCACGATGCCGCGGAGGGGCTGACCCAGGTCAACCAGCACGCTGAAGGCGGCCAGGATGATGGCGATAATGGTAAGCAGCTCAGCGATTCGGGAAACCGGGCGCAACTGCCGGAGGTTAAACAACCGGATCAGCGCCGCCACGGTGATGCCGGCGAAGCTGACGCCAACAAAGTAGACGATAAAGGCCACATACAGGCCCCAGGCGGCGCCCCCCATGGTTCCGATATCCCGGAGGCCGCTGAGGGCCATGCCCTCGGTCAGTTCACGGTAGTAGGCATAAACCCCCCAGGCGATAAGGGCCAGGAGGAGCCCGATCAGGCCGTAGACTCCGGGTGCAAAGCGGCCAATAGCTTGCGGTTGTTCCCGTACGCGAGTCGCCATGGCTTACACCCTCGCTTTCACCTCTTCGATTTGCCGGGTATCAGCCGCGGGCGGGTGACCGCCCACATAGTAAACCCTGGGTTCGGTGCCGAGTTCTTCAAGGAGCCGGAAGGCCGGCTTTTTTCGGATAAGTTTCGACACGGCGCTGTCCGGGTCGTCCAGGTCGCCAAAGTGCAGGGCAAAGAGCGGGCAGTTGGCGACGCAGGCCGGTTGAAGCCCCTTCTCAACCCGATGGACGCAGAAGGTGCACTTCTCGATGACACCCTTGAGGCGCCCGCCTCCGGCGGTGCGCCGCGGCGCATTGCCGTAAGGCAGGTCCAGGTCGGGGTTCCGGTAGGGTGGCACCGCCCCGTTCGTGACCGGCGCAAGGTCCGGGTCGCCCCAATCCAGGTAGTAGTTCTTCGAGGGTTCCTTCCAGTTGAAGTAGTTGACCCCGTAGGGGCAGGCCACCTCACAGTAGCGGCAGCCGATGCACCGGTCCCAGTCGGTCGCGACCAGGCCGTCCTCCCGCTTGTAGCGGGCCCCCACCGGACAGACCTTGACGCAGGGGGCATTGTCGCAGTGCATGCAGGGCCGGGGCATGAACCAGATGCGGGTGTTGGGATACTGGCCTTCCTCAAAGCGAAAGACGTACATCCAGAAGGTTGCCATAGGTGTATTGTTCTCGACCTTGCATGCTTCCATGCAGGCCCGGCATCCGGTGCAGCGGTCCAGGTCGATAACCATGCCGTAGCGGGCCATAAGCTTACCTCCTTGGCACCTTGAACCGAACTCGCGGCCTCATTTGTACACCCTGACCTTAACCTGGAAAGACTGGTCGGCCGTATTCGCAACGTAGCCCTCGCCGGTGAAGAAGAGCTCGCTGCTCGATGGCCCCTGCCCCTTCGCCCAGGGGTGGCGGGCCACCTCCCCGTAGTGGTGGGGCATTCCGACCGTGTCGGGCCGGATGCCCTCCCGGTAGCGGGCAATCACCCTGACCCGGCGGGTCTCCCCGGTGACGGCGTTGTGGGACTCGACCCAGACCTCATCCCCGTCGTTAATACCTTTGGCCCTGGCCGTCCGGGGGTTGATTTCAAGCCACTGCTTTGGGGCCAGCTCGGCCAGCAGCGGGATCTGGGAGGCCCGCCCCTGCTTGAATTCGATAAGCTTGTAGCTTATCAGGTAGAGGTCGTAGTCCGGGGGCGAATTTTCCAGGGTCGGCTTGCGCCAGGTTGGGAATGGGGTATAGTCCCGCCAGTAGACCTCGTCGACGGCCCTTTTGCGCATCTCCTCCCGGTACCGGAGCAGAGACTCGCCGTAGAACCGGTGCCGGACGCCCCCAAAAGGTGGGGTGGTCGCGTAGCCGTAGATAGCCTTGGGTGAGAGGGGACCCTTAACCCAAACCCCATTTTTCTCGAAAAAGGCCACCCCATCGGCCAGACCCTGCGACCGGGCCCACCGGTCAAAAATCTCCCGCACGGTCGGTTTCCGGTCCAGGGGAAGCTTGTAGGGGTCCTTAAGCCCGAGGGCCGTATTCAGCCGGTCCAGGTAGCCGCCAGGACCGTAAAGGATGCCCGCCTTTTCGCACAGGTCCATATAGATTTCAATCTCACCCCTTGACTGGAAGAGGGGGTCCATTGGCGGGATTCTCAGGGTGACGGCATCCACGTACTGGTCGGTGGCCGAAAGGGGGCCCTCATACTTCTCGATGGTGGCGGCCGGCAGGACAACGTCGGCGAAAAGGTCGGCCGTCTTGGAAAGCCAGGGGTCGATGGCAACGATGAACTTGACCTTCCTGTAGGCCTCGGCTATGTCGGGCTGGGAGCCGAAGGCGATGAGGGGGTTGCTCATGTGGATGATCAGGACCTCGGGGATATAGTCGACCCCGTACTTCTGCGGGTTCTGGATCACCTTTGCGACGATAGCGGAGCTGTTGCTGTTGATGGGGAAGAACTTGGAATCCTTCAGCCAGATGTTGTAGGGCGGGTCCTTGATTTGAACACTGTCCCAGACCCTAAAGTTCGGATGAATCGACCAGGTGAAACCGATGCGCTGGCCGCCGACGGCCCCGAGGGCCCCGAGGAGCATCATCACCGTCAGCATCGCCCGGACCGCCTGAAAGCCCAGCTCCTGCTGGGCCATGTGGTAGGCCATGATAGCCACCGGGCGGTAAGGGAGCGTTACGCCGTCGACCACGACGGTGGACCCGATGCGGGCGTTCTCCCCAAGCTCCCGGGCTAGCCGTCGGATCTGCTCGGCGGGGATCCCGCAGGTGTCGGCTGCCCATTCCGGGGTATACCGGGCCACATGCTCCTTGAAGAGCTGGAAGGCCGGTTTTACTTTCACCCCATCAACGGTGAACTCGCCCTCCAGGGCCGGGTCAAGGCCCTCAGCATCGTACGGGCGGACGGAGCCTGTGGTCGGGTCCCACACCTGCTCTTTGCCGTCAATCCGCAGGAAGTAGCCGTCTTCCTTCACCAGGAAGGGGGCATTGGTAAACTTTTTAAGATAATCGCGGTCAATGGCTCCCTGCTCGATGAGCAGTCGGCAGAGGGCCAGCGCCAGGGCCATGTCTGTTCCCGGCCGGATGGGGACCCACTCGTCGGCGAAATGGGCGGCTCCCCGGAGCCTGGGGTCAATGGCCACCAGCTTCAGGCCCCGCTCTTTGGCCTGAACCAGTTGCTGCGGCCAGGTAAGCCAGCAAAGGAGATTGCCACCGGCGTTGGTAACGTTCCAGCCCCAGCTGAGCACATACTGGGCGTATCGAAAATCCGGATGGAGCACGCCCTGGACGCCGACGGTGTACTCGCAGGCGCGGTAGCCGGCATCCGAGCAGAAGGCGCCGTGGTGGAGGGCGGTGGCCCCCGAGGCCTCAACGAAGGCCTGGTCGTAGAAGGCCGCCGCCTTACTGCGGCCCTTCTGCCACAGCAAAAGGCGCGGGTCCCTTGCCCGAACTTCGCGGACCTTTTCGGCAACCAGGCTCAGGGCCTCATCCCAGCTGGCCTGCCGCCACTGACCGGGAACGCCCTTTTCGTTCGTCCGGATAAGGGGAGTTTTGACCCGGTTGGGGTCATACAGGGCCATGATCTGGGCTACGCCCTTGGGGCAGAGGGTGCCCAGGTTCCGCGGATGCTTGGGGTGACCTTCGAACTTCACAACCCGGCCGTTAATCCGGCGGGCTAGCATGCCACAATCCTGCTTGCCAATCCAGCAGGTCGTTGGGATCCACTCCTCGGTTATGGCGGCTTCCCTGGTCTCCTTCGCGGCCAGCGTGTCGAGCTGGCCGAAGAGAAAGCGGCCGGCCGCGGCGGTTCCCCCGGCGGCCAGGGACGCCTTCAGGAACGTCCGGCGCGAAACCTTCATAAGTTTTTCCCTCCGCTGGTAAGCTGTTGGCGGGCACCCTTGGTGACGCCCCGGTCCCGCCTAGCCGGTTTCCGTTACCATCTCAATCATA
>JAUQQI010000132.1:1541-4425 GCA_030549955.1 Chloroflexota bacterium | reverse complement strand
ACCTCACGATTAGGGGTGTGACCCGGCCGGTGGAGCTGGAAGTCACCGACGAGGGCCGGACCAAGGACCCCTGGGGCAACGAGCGGTGGGGGTTCAGCGTCCGGACCGCAATCAACCGCAAAGACTTCGGCCTGACCTGGAACGTGCCCCTCGAGGCCGGTGGCTGGCTCGTGGGCGACCAGGTTAACATTGAAGTTGAGCTCCAGGCCGTAAAGAAGGTGGCAACCCAGGTAGCGTAAAGCCCAGGGCGCGATCCCCGGACCCGGCCGCAGGCATCGCCTGCGGCCGGCCTGTTTTCTGGAAGCGGGACGGAAGGATTCACGGGCCTTCGGGTATAATTGGTTAAGACAGCGCAGGAGCCTTGGAGCAAATGGAAGCGCCTGCCGGTTCAGTCCGTCCGCTGCCGGACGCCGAGGCCGGGCCCGGCCGCCTGAGCCCCAATCTTAAGCTCTATGCGGTCGGCGGCGTCATCCTCTTGTCAGTCGCCTACCTGGTTTATATTAACCTCGGCTCCACCGTCGCCTACTACCTGACAGTTCCCGAGTTGCTGAGGCGGGCCGAGGCCGCCGGCGCGGTCGACCGGGTCCGGGTCGCCGGTTGGGTGGTGGACGGCACCGTCGAGCGGTCCGCCGGGGGCGGCCTTAAGTTCGTCATCGAAGAGGAGGGGGCCCGGATACCGGTCGTTTACCGGGGTGTTGTGCCGGATATTTTCGGGCCCGGCATCCAGGTCGTTGTTGAAGGCGACTTCCGGGACGGGACTTTCCAGGCCAAAACCCTCCTCGCCAAGTGCCCGTCGAAGTTTGAGAGCCAGCTTCCGGCCCAGCAAAACTAACTGATATGTCCGAGTTCGGCCATCTGGCCCTGCTTTTCGCCCTCGGTCTGGCTATTTATAACCTTATCGCCGCCCTGGGCGCCGGCCGCCGCTTCAGCGCACCCCTCCTTACCAGTGCCCGGAACGGCCTCCTGGGGGTTGCGGTCCTCATGACCGGGGCGCTTACTACCCTGCTCCTCGCCCTGCTGACCCACGATTTCTCGATTCGCTACGTGGCCGAAAACTCGAGCCTGGAGATGCCCCGCCTCTTCGTCTTCACCGCCCTCTGGGGCGGGCAGGCCGGCTCGCTGCTGTTCTGGGCCTGGATGCTTTCGGTCCTCGGGGCCCTGGCTGTCTGGCTCCACTTCTACGGCGAGGTCCGGCTTATCCCCTGGGTTATCGCCGTTATCAGCGGCATCCAGGTTTTCTTCCTGCTTGTCCTTAATTTTCTGACAAACCCTTTCGAAAAACTCCCGGTGATTTTGCCCAACGGCCGGGGGTTGAATCCCCTCCTGCAGGACCCCGGCATGCTCTTCCACCCGCCGCTACTCCTCAGCGGCTATGTGAGCTGGTCGGTCCCGTTTGCTTTTGCGATGGCCGCCCTGATAACTGGCCGGCTCGGCCGGGAGTGGCTCCCGGTGGCCCGGGCCTGGGCGATGCTTGCCTGGCTCATTCAGGGGGCCGGGCTGGTTGTCGGGGGGTGGTGGGCCTACCATGTCCTGGGCTGGGGTCATGTCCTGGGCTGGGGCGGCTACTGGGGCTGGGACCCGGTCGAGAATGTCGCCCTGCTGCCCTGGCTGGTCGGAACCGCTTTCATCCATTCGCTTATGGTCCAGGAGCGGCGGGGCATGCTCAAGCTCTGGAACTTCGGCCTCATTATTGCCGCCTTTAACCTGAGCATCTTCGGCACCTTCATCGTCCGGAGCGGTGTGCTCACGTCGGTTCATTCCTTCGCCCAGTCGTCGGTCGGACCGGCCTTTTTCACATTCCTTGGCATCTCGCTGGCCGCCTCAGCTGCCCTGGTGATTTACCGGCTCCCCGTGCTCCGGGCTCAGGGGGACTTCGAGTCGCTGCTTTCCCGGGAGGCGGCCTTTTTGCTCAACAACCTGCTTCTCGTTGGCATTGCCTTTGCAACCCTCTGGGGGACGGTTTTTCCGCTTCTGTCGGAGGCGGTGCGGGGTGAGAAGCTCACGGTCGGGCCGCCGTTTTACAACCAGGTGAACGGCCCCCTTCTGCTGGCCCTCATGCTCCTGATGGGGGTAGGGCCGCTACTGGGCTGGCGGAAGACGGGTCTTAAGGTCCTGTTGGGGGACCTGCTGGGACCGGCCCTCTTCGGGCTGGTGGTGGTTGCCGGCCTCTATGGCGCCGGAATCCGGCTGGTGGAAGCCCTCCTCGGCTTCTGGGCGGTTGCTTTTGTAGCCGGGACCGTCTTTCTCGAGTTCTACCGGGCGGTGCGGGTCAGGCGCCGGGCAATGGCTGAGGGGGTCCTGACGGCCCTGTTCCGGGTTATCGGCCGGAATCGGCGCCGGTACGGGGGATACATTGTCCACCTGGGCATTTTGATCATGGCCGTTGGGGTCATCGGGTCGAATTTCTTCAAGCTCGAGCGGGAGTTTACGGTCCGGCCGGGCGAGACCTTCAGCCTCGGGCGGTACACCCTGCGGTTCGAGCAGGTCGGGGAGTGGACCGACCCCGGCGTCCGGAATGTTGGGGCAGCCATAACTGTCCTTGAGCCCTTTGAACGGCAGCTCTTGCCTTACCGGAAGTTTTACCGGAACTGGGAGCAGACGCCCGCAAGCCACATTGAGATTGTTACGGTCGTGCCGTGGCTCGAGGACCTTTATGTCTTCCTGACAGGCTGGTCGGCCGACGGTTCGGCCACCGTCCACGTCTTCGTCAACCCGCTCGTGCCCTTTGTCTGGCTCGGGGCCGCGGTGGCCCTCTTCGGCGGGGTGGTTGCGGCCTGGCCGGCCCGGCAGGCGCGGCCTGTGCCGGCGGCCGTGCCGGCCCGGGGGGGGGTGGCCGGTGGGGACTAGACTCGCAATCCTGGTCCTGATGGCTCTGCTGGCCCTG
>JAUQQI010000132.1:0-1531 GCA_030549955.1 Chloroflexota bacterium | reverse complement strand
CTTCCCGTCCGGGCCGACGACCTAGATAACCGGGCCCGGGAAATTGCCAAGAAGCTTCAGTGTCCGGTTTGCCAGACCATTTCGGTTGCCGATTCGCCCTCGGGGCTGGCCGCCCAGATGCGGGCCATCATCCGGGAGAAGCTGGCCGAGGGCTGGACCGAGGAGCAGATCATCAACTACTTCGTCGAGCGGTACGGCGAGGGGGTCCTGCTCGAACCCCCTCGCCATGGCTTCGGCCTCCTGGCGTGGGTGGGGCCGGCGGTCGGGGTCCTCTTCGGCCTGGGCCTCATCGTTGCGGCTGTGAGGGTGTGGGGCCGGCCGTGGCCCGAGGCTGAGCCGGCCCTGGACCCTGACGATGAGGACCGCTACGCCCCGGAGCTCGAAAGGGCGGTGAAGGATGTCTGAGGTCGGGGCTATCCTCGCCGGCCTCCTCGGCCTCGGGGCAGTCGTCTTCGCGGCCTGGCCCCTCCTCCGGCCGGTGGACTGGCTGCCCGGACCGGAAGACCGCCCCGAAGCGGACCGGGTTCGGGAGCTTATCGAGCGGCGCGAGCTGGCCCTGAGTGTCCTCCGGGACCTGGAAGAGGACTTTCGGCTGGGCCGAATTGACGAGAAAGAATACGAGGCCCTGCGGGCCCGCTATCGCCGGCGGGCGGTCGCCGCCCTGAAAGCCGTTGACCAGGCCCTCGGGACGGATACCGAGGCGCTGGAGAAGCTCATCGAACGGGAGGTTGCCCTGGCCCGGCGGCGGTGTCCGGATTGCGGTCGGCCGCTGGCCGAGGATTTTCGATTTTGCCCCCACTGCGGCCAGCCCCTCGATGTTTTGCCCCTGACCGGACGATGACCCGACTTTTCCTCATTCCCCTCCTGCTCGCAGTCCTGGGGCTCTTCGCGGATCCCGGAACCGTTCGGGCCGACCAGCCCGACTACGGGGTTGTCGGCCAGATTCAGAACGGGACCCCCGGCGGGGCGGTTCCCGAGGGGCTCGAGGTCCGGCTTTCGGTCCTCCAGAACGACCAGGTCGTCGACACCCTGACAACGAAGACCGATGCCGGCGGAAACTTTACGTTTGCCGGCCTTAAGGCCGACCCCGGCTACACCTACGTGCCCTGGGTCTGGTACCAGGGGGCGTCATATTTCGGCCGGCAGGTTAGCTTCGTCAACGTCGACCCGGTCCAGCGGGCAGATATCACCATCTACGAGGCGACCGATTCGGCCGAGCAGGTCGCCATCCAGATGCTCAGCCTCGCCGTGGCCGACGTTAACCCCGACGACAATCAGCTGGTTATCTTCAGCCTGGTGACGTTTTCGAACCGGGGCGACCGAACTTACGTCTCCCGGCCGATGGGCATGGAGGTGGGATTCCTGCCCCTGCCCATCCCGGCTGAGGCCCGGAACATTGTCTTCCACAGCGGCCCCCAGCCCGAGGACCTGCTCCGAACGCCCCAGGGGTACGGGGTCGCGATGTCGGTCCCCCCGGGCGAGCTGGACCTCGCCTTTGCGTATCTTCTCCCGTATGATGGCGGTCGACTGC
>JAUQQI010000033.1:947-4425 GCA_030549955.1 Chloroflexota bacterium | reverse complement strand
TATCGCGGCGGCCGTCCTTTTTGCGAACAGCTTTGTGCTCGGGCAGTTCAGCATTGCCCTGCTGCCCCTGGCCCTAGCCGGGGCGGTGGCCGGGTTTTTAGCTTATAACTTCTACCCGGCCCGGGTTTTTATGGGGAGCAGCGGGTCGATTTTCCTGGGCTATGCGCTGGCGATCCTGGCGATTATCGGCGGGGCAAAGCTGGCGACGGCCGCGATGGTCCTCGGCATCGCCATGTTGGATGTCGGCTGGGTCTTTGTCTACCGGCTCAGCCGGGGCCGGTCGCCCTTTAAGGGGGGCGATTCGGCCCACCTGCCCCACCGGCTTCTGCGGCTGGGTTTGCCCGAGTGGGGCGTGGCCCTGCTCTACTACGGCCTCTGCCTGCTCTTCGGGCTCCTGGCTATTGGCCTCACCAAGTGGGCGAAGGTCTACGGGTTTGCGGCCCTCGCCATGGTGGCCGGGCTGCTCCTGCTAATCCTCGCCCGGGAGCGGCCAGTCCGGGGCCCGGTAGCCGGCGAGCCGCTGCCAGAGCACCCGCAGGGCGAAGGCCGGTAGGGCGAGCTGGCGGCGCCAGCGCCAGGGCTGGACCGCCAGCCGGAAGGCCCAGTCGAACCCGGCCCGGCGGACCCAGTAGGGGGCCCGGGGCACCCGGCCGCTGAAGAAATCGAAGGCCCCGCCGACCCCGATCCCCAGCTTTGCCCCGACCCGGCCCAGGTTCCGGGCGAGCCAGAATTCCTGTTTTGGGGCTCCGTAGGCGACAAGGAGGATGTCAATTGGTCGGGCCCGGTCAAGGACGGCGAGGACTTCAGCGTCGGCCTCGGGGTGGGGGGAACCGGGGTAGGCCCCGGCGACCCGGAGCCCGGGGTATTTGGCCGCGAGGCAGCGCGCCGCCGCTTCTGCCACCCCCGGCCCCGCCCCCAGGAAAAAGACCCGGTAGCGGTCCTCGGCCAGCCGAACAAGCCCCTCGGCAAAGTCGGTGCCGGGCACCTGCTCCCGGACCGGGTTGCCCAGAACCCGGGACGCCCAGACAACCCCGAACCCGTCAGGAATCGCCAGGTCGGCCGAGTTTAAAACTTTCCGGAAAGCCTGGTCCCACCGGGCCCGCATCACGAACTCGGCGTTGGGGGTAACGACCAGCCGGGGCCGGTCCTGCTCAAGCCAGCGGGCGGCCAGGTCCAGGGCCTCGGCCAGGGCCACGTCGTCGACCCGGACCCCGAGAATATTGACCGACCTGAACCGGCTACCCACGTTCTGCCAGCCGGGTGTAGAGGATCAGCGGGATAAAAAGCCCGAGACCGAAGAGGGCTACGGCCAGAAACGGGGCGGTCGGCCCGGCGCCGGTGTAAATCGGGGTCAGTACCAGGGGAGCGACCGCGCTGCCGACAAACTTAAAGCCGTTATAGATCGAGGCGGCGGCACCCCGCTCTTTCGGAAAGGCTTCAAGGGCCAGGGTATTGAGGCTGGCCCAGAAGAGGGCGTAAACCCCGCCCAGAACCGCCCCGAACACCCCGAAAATTACCGGGTCGGGGGCGACCCCCAACGCCAGGTGGCAGATAACGGCCAGGGCAATCCCAACCACAACCATGACCGGGCGGCCGAACCGGTCGATGGCCAGCCCCGCCAGGGGCCCAACCAGAATCCCGGTCAGGCCGTAAAGGGAAAGCAGGAGGCCGCTCTGGTCAACCGGAACCTGCCAGCGGTCCGCCAGGTAAACCGCCCAGAGGTAATAGGTCCCGGCCAGGGCCACGTAACCGCCGGCCGAAAGGACCGCTATGGGCCACATCCTGGGGGTGGCCAGAAGCTTGAGGGGCACCCACGGGCCCCCCACAGACCGTCCGGCCTGACCGGCCGGTGCGACGGTCGGCCTGCCGGTAAACTCCGAACCAGCGCAGGTAATAGCCGGCGAGGGCCAGGGACGCCAGGGCGACAGTCAGGTAGGCGAGACGCCAGTTGATGAGGGCGAGGCTCCCGGCAACGACCGGGGCCGCGAGGTTGCCGCCGGTGTTAATGGCCCCAAAGACCCCCATTGACCGGCCAAGCCGGGCCTGGGGTATGACGTCGGCGAGGACGGCCAGCAGGATCGGGGTCGTGAAAGCGTTGGTGACGCCCTGGAGAATTCGGCCCAGGATGAGGACCTCAACGTTAGGGGCGAGGCCGCAGAGGAGGGCGGCCAGTCCGAAGCCGGCAAACCCCCAGAAGGCCGCCCACCGCCGGGAGAAAGCGTCGGCAATGGCCCCGGAGAAGACCTGAAACAGGGCGAACGGGACCATGTAGGCAGTGACGGCCAGGGAAAGCCGGCCGAGGTCGGTCTGAAGCTCCCGCTGGAGGAGGGGCAGAAGAACGACCATCACGTTGCCCCCCATCGGGCCCAGGGCCGCCCCGGTGTAAAAGACCAGGGGAACCCGAACTTCGGCGGCCGCCCGGGAATGTGCCTTCATCGGGATTTATTATAAGCGGGCCTCGACGACCGGACCTAAACCGGGTAAGATTTACAGGCATGAAGGTCCTGGTTACCGGGGGCGCCGGCTACGTCGGCAGCGTTGCGGTCGAGGCCCTCCTTGCGGCCGGCCACGACGTCGTCGTATACGACAACCTGAGCCGGGGCCACGCCGCGGCCGTGCCCCCCGGGGCCGAACTGGTCGTAGCCGATTTGGCCGACCCGGCCGGGCTTGCCCGGGTTCTGGCCCGGGGCCGGTTCGACGCGGTGATGCACTTTGCGGCCCTCAGCCTCGTTGCGGAGTCCGTCCGGGAGCCGGCCCGCTATTTCGAACATAACGTCGGCCTCACCTTCCGGCTCCTGGGGCTTACCCTCGGGGCCGGGGTGCGCCGGTTTGTCTTCTCGTCAAGCGCCGCCGTCTACGGGGAGCCCCGGACCATCCCCATCGACGAGGACCACCCGACGGTCCCAACGAACCCTTACGGCCAGACAAAGCTAATGGTCGAGGAGGCCCTGGCCTGGCTTGACCGCCTGATGGGCCTGCGGTATGCGTCCCTGCGCTACTTTAATGCCGCCGGTGCCACCGAGCGCCTCGGCGAGGACCACCGGCCCGAAACCCACCTGATTCCCTCGGTCCTGGAGGTTGCGGCGGGGGTCCGGCCCGCTGTCGAGGTTTATGGCCGGGACTATCCGACGCCGGACGGCACCTGCATCCGGGATTTTGTTCACGTCGCCGACATCGCCGAGGCCCACCTGAGGGCCCTGGAAAGCCTCGACGGGGGCAGTATCGTCTGCAACCTCGGGAGCGGGTTGGGTTACTCGGTCCTGGAAGTCATCGAGACAGCCCGGCGGGTTACGGGCCGGCCGGTCCCGGTTGAATTTGGCCCCCGGCGGCCCGGAGACCCGGCCGTGCTGGTGGCCAGCCGGACCAGGGCCGAGCAAAGGCTCGGCTGGCGTCCAAAATTTGACGACCTGGAGGCAATTATCGGGAGCGCCTGGGAGTGGCGCTGCCGCCACCCGGCCGGGTATGGCCGGGCTGATTA
>JAUQQI010000033.1:0-937 GCA_030549955.1 Chloroflexota bacterium | reverse complement strand
GCCTCAGGGTGCGGGTTCGGCCGCCGCTTCGGCCGGTAGCATCTCACCCAGGATCCGCTGAAGCGCCATCGTATGGCTGCAGATGTTCCAGCTTGCAAAGAAGTGGCAGGTGCAGTGCCACCGGCCGTCCTGAAAGCTGACGGTATGGTAGTCGTTGTCCCCGCGGAAACGCGCCGTGAACTGGACGAAGGTAACGCGGTCCCGTTCTTCGGCGTAGCGCTTGGCCTTCTCGATCTTGGAAATCAGGGCCGAATTCATCTAGCGCCTCCTGAACATAATAGTCGGCGGGCCTCGAGAATTGGGAATGGTGCCGCCCGGGTCTCACCCCCTGGGCTGTGCCTGGCCTTCGCACCTGACGGGTGGGTACCGCCCCTGATTACCACAATCCTGGTTAAATTATACCAGCGAATGGGGTTATCCGGCGCGAAAAGCCGGCCTGTCACCGCCGACGCTAACCCACCGACAGGCCGGTTCGGATTAATAAAAGGGGTACCGGGGCAGGAAGCCGCCGACCATCACCAGGTCGACGAGGGCGCCGATAGGCCCCGAAAGGTACATGAGAACGTACGCCCACCACGGCCAGGGGTTCTGGGCCGTGATAATCACGCTCCAGAAGAGGCTTATAAAGCCGACGGTGAGCCAGCCGAAAATGAACTGAAGCAAACAGCCGCCACCGCGGGAACCCGAGCGTGCGGTCTGCAAGCTTCGCCTCCTTTTGTGAAAACTATCGCAAGGATTATAGCCGAAGACCGTCCGGTCCGCCAGCGGAAAGCCCCAAAAGGGGAGTTCCCGGTTTCTGTTGCCAGGGTCGGTAGCCGGCGGTTCGAACTCGCCCCTTCCCGGCCTATTCTGCTACTAGCGAGTGTGATATAATCACTTGCATTTCGCAGGTTAAACGATGGGGACGGATGGGTAGTTCGGGCAAGGCTGGCCTGAG
>JAUQQI010000324.1 GCA_030549955.1 Chloroflexota bacterium | reverse complement strand
GCCCTCGCCGTCGGCCTCACGTTCAGCCTCGGCCTGGGGGTCACCTACCGCCAGGTCTTCAGGCTCACGGGCATCGACCTCTGGGCCGAACTCCGGCCATTCCTGCTCGGGGCGGTGGCTGTTGGGGTTTCCGGCTGGGTTGCGTGGGGCCTGTTTCCCCCACTCGACCCAGCCGTTCAGCTCGGGCTGAAATTCGGGTATGCCTTCGGCGCTTTCTGGCTGGTCATGCTCGGGCTGAGGCCCCGTCTCACCACCGGACGGCTCGCTTACGTGGTTCGGCTTCTCCGGGCCGGCTAGAGATTCTTCAGGGCGAGGACTTCCCGGACAGGCCGCCGGTCGCCGGTGCAGCTGATCAGCCGGGGACCGCCGACAAACTTAAGCTCAAACCCGAGGTCCGCATAAAGACGCACAATCCGGTCCGTAGCCTGATTCGAAAGGACTACCGGCCCCGGATGCCTTGCAAGCCAGTAAGTAAGCCTTACCTGGTCTTCCCAGGAAAAGCCTTCTTTGCTGTACTGGCGGAACTCGGCATCGTAAGGGGGGTCGGCGTAGACGAAATCATCGGGCTTAAGGGGAACCTGTTGGAAGTCGCCGCAGGTAAACTCCCAGTTTTTAAAGACGGCCGCATATTCGGAGAAATCTTGCTGGTAGTTTATCCGCCGGTAGCGGCCGAAGGGGACGTTGAACTCGCCCCGGCGGTTGAACCGGCACAGACCGTTATAACAGGTCCGATTGAGGTAGTAGAAAAGCTGGGCAGCCTCCTCGGAATCGGATCCTCCGGCGCGGATAAGCTCGTTAAAGCGCCTCCGGTGCCGGTAGTAGAGCTCAGCATCGTAGGCCATCGGAATCGTAATTCTCAGTCCCCGCCTGAGCCAGCTAAAGAAGTTGATAAGGTGGGGATTGATGTCGTTTAAAAGGGCCCGTTCGGGCATGAGACCGAGAGTAACGGCCAGGCCCCCGCAGAAGGGCTCGACCAGCCGCCGGTGGCGGTGGGGAAGCCAGAGGGGTTTAAGGTGGGGGACGAGCCAGCGCTTGCCCCCGGCCCACTTCAGCGGCGGGCGGGGCGGCCGCGGCTTCGCCGCCTCCGGCGGTGCCGGTACCGGGGTACTCACAAACATTCGGCCGGCCGTTACCCCCAGATTGTACACCCTCTGTTACAATCGGGTAAGCCTTCTGTTGGGAGGAACGCTCAGTTGCCGCGCAGGCGGGCGACCAGAACCAGCTCGTTCGGCTGCCCGGGCCGGATAAATCACGACGCGTCGGCCTTTTACGCTGGCCGCCTTTATGAGGGCCTCCCGCGGGAGCAGCGGGTGCCCTACCAGGAGAATCGGCTGCCGCCGGAGGCTACTGACCGCATTTTCTGCAAGTCCAGCGAGAGCATGGCCGAGCTACCAGACCTCTCAGTCCACCTGGTGGTCACGTCGCCGCCTTACAACGTCGGCAAAGAATACGACGAGGACCTCACCCTGGACGAGTACCGGGCTTTCATGCGGCGGGTAATGGCCGAAGTCTACCGGGTGCTGGTCCCGGGCGGGCGGCTCTGCTTAAACCTGGCGAATGTCGGGCGGCGGCCGTACCTTCCCCTGCATGCCTTTTTAATTCAGGACCTGCTGGGCCTCGGGTTTCTCATGCGGGGCGAAATTATCTGGGACAAGGGCGCCAGCGCCAGCCCGTCCACCGCCTGGGGGAGCTGGGCCTCGCCCGCAAACCCGAGCCTCCGGGATACCCACGAATATATCCTGGTTTTCTGCAAGGAGACCTTTACCCGGCCGAAGCTTGAGGGGCGACAGCCGACCATAACGGCCGAAGAGTTTTTAGAGTTTACCAAGAGCGTCTGGCGGTTTCCGGCCGAACCGGCGACGAAGGTCGGCCACCCGGCGCCGTTTCCGGTGGACCTGCCCTACCGGTGTATCCAGCTTTACACCTACTCGGGGGAGGTGGTCCTCGACCCGTTCATGGGGAGCGGGACGACGGCGGTTGCGGCGGTAAGAACCGGCCGCCGGTTCGTCGGCTACGACATCGAGCCGGCTTACTGCCGGCTGGCCGAAGAGCGGGTCTCGGCCGAACTCGCCAGGGTCCGCCTTCCCGGGTTCGGCTCGGTCGGGTTGCAGGAGCAGTTAGGCCCCAGGCCTTAACACCCGCCCGGGCAGGACGCCGGTGTGCTCGCCCCGGTCAATGACAACCACCCCGTTGACTACCACGTATTCGATCCCGGCCGGGTACTGGTGGGGGTCGGTGAAGGTTGCCCGGTCAATAACCGAATTCGGGTCGAAGACGACGACGTCAGCAAAGTAGCCCGGCCGCAGCTCACCCCGGCCCCGGAGCCGCAGTTTGCGGGCCGTTTTCGACGTCATCTTCGCAATGGCTTCCTCCCAGGTCAGGACCTTCTCTTCCCGGACGTAGCGGCCCAGGACCCGGGGAAACGTGCCGTAGGTGCGGGGGTGAGGTTTGCCGAAACCCATCAGCCCGTAGGGAGCCCGGGCCGACGAATCCGAGCCGATAACGGTATGGGGATAGCGCATCACCGTCCGGACGTCATCT
Organism: Chloroflexota bacterium; assembly: GCA_030549955.1. GTDB lineage: Bacteria > Chloroflexota > Dehalococcoidia > JAUQQI01 > JAUQQI01 > JAUQQI01. The sequence continues at coordinate 1,875 of JAUQQI010000324.1, read as the reverse complement.
TCGCACATGCCGAAGAAGATCGCCCCGACGTACCCGTTGTTCGTAAGCAGCAGGTCGAAGACCACGGTGAGGGGGTCTTGGCGATCGGCGTCGGCAATCTGGGCAATAGTTCGGCCCTCGTACTCGGGGGCCCAGGGCGAGTCGGCAATCAAAATCCCGTCCCAGCCGGCGCCCCGGCTCAGGTTCTCAGCGTTCTCGTACTCGGCAACCCGGCGGCGGACCTCCGGGTCGGCCAGGCGGGCAAGAAGCTTATCGTTGCCCCCCTCGAAGACCCACCGGGGCAGGACGACCCCCAGGTTGGTGCTCGACGCAATGTACGGATACTGGTCGCAGTCGACCCGGACGCCCCGACTCCGGGCCTTTTCGATCAGTTCGAGGCTGTCGTTGACCCTGCCCCAGTTGCGCCGGCCGACCGCCTTGTGGTGGCTTATCTGAACCGGAACCCCGGCCTCTTCGCCAATACGGATCGCTTCGGCCACTGACTCGAGAAGCCGGTCGGCCTCGTTGCGCATGTGGGTGGCGTAGAGGCCGTCGTAGGGGGCCATGACCCTGGCCAGCTCGATGACCTCCTCGGTATCGGCGTAACAGCCGGGCGGGTAGATAAGGCCCGTCGCCAGACCCAGGGCCCCCTGCTCCATCCCCTCGGCCAGCAGCCGCTTCATCTGGTCGAGCTCGTCGGGGGTGGGCGGCCGCATCTCAAAGCCCATAACGGCCTGGCGCAGGGTGCCGTGGCCGATGAACGTGGCGTAGTTCTGGGCGATCCCGTTCGCCTCAATCCGTTCGAAATACTCGGCCAGGGTCGTCCAGTCCGGATCCCGGCCAATGCGGGCCAGGGTCCGGGCGGCCGACTCCCGGGCCGTACCGATGAGGGGCGCCAGACTGGTGCCGCAGTTGCCGGCAATTTCGGTCGTAATTCCCTGGCGGATTTTGCTCTCCATGCGGGGGTTACCGAACATCGCCCAGTCGGAGTGGGTGTGGATGTCGATAAACCCCGGGGCAACGTAGAGGCCGGCGGCGTCAATTTCCCGGGCCGCCACCGCCCCGGCCAGGTTGCCGATGGCCTCGATGCGGTCGCCTTTAATACCGACGTCGGCCGGAAAGCCGGGCCGGCCGGTACCGTCGAAGACCGTGCCGCTGCGGATTATCAGGTCGAATTCCGCCATGTTCCGGGTTCCTACTGGTCGAGCAAGACGCTACCCTGAAGGGCAGCCTCGTAGCGGCGGGCAACGTTCGCCCAGTTTATCGTGTTCCACCAGGCCGCCACGTAGTCCGGCCGGCGCCACTGGTACTTGAGATAATAGGCGTGTTCCCAGACGTCAACCCCCAGGATGGGGATCTTCCCGTCCATGAGGGGGCTATCCTGGTTGGCGGTGCTGAACACCTCCAGCCCGCCGCTGGCATTGACGGCCAGCCAGCCCCAGCCGCTGCCGAACCGGGCGATGGCCGTCTGGGTGAGCTGCTCCTTAAACTTCTCGAAGCTTTCGAAGTGGCGGTTAATGGCCTCGGCCAGGGCACCGTTGGGCTGACCGCCTCCGCCGGGACCCATGATGTCCCAGAAAAGGGTGTGGTTGGCGTGGCCGCCGCCGTGGTTGCGGACGGCGGCACGGATCTCCTCGGGAACCTCGTTGATGCGCCGGAGAAGCTGTTCGAGGGTCCAGCTCTGGAGTTCGGGATGCTTTTCGATGGCGGCATTGAGATTGTTAACATAGGCCTGGTGGTGGCGGGTGTAGTGGATCTCCATGGTCTGGGCGTCAATGTGGGGCTCCAGGGCATCGTAGGGGTAGGGCATCTGGGGCAACTTAAACGGATAAGGCATCTCGCAACCTCCCCTCGGTGGTCTCGGTCACTAATGATAAGCAGGTCGCCTGAAAGGTG
>JAUQQI010000174.1 GCA_030549955.1 Chloroflexota bacterium | reverse complement strand
GACTGGAATCCGGCCTGGCGGCTGGTTGCTGATCGGGATGGCTACCGGATTTACCGCCGGACTGTTGCCTTCGTGTCGGGATCAAACCCGAAGCCCGACGCCCCGGCGGATTATTAGCGGCGCGCCCTGGCAGCCGGGGCCCGGGCCGGTGGATAATTCCTGGTGGCGATGCCGATCCGGTTTACGGTGCCCCTGAACTACTGCCCGGCCTGCGGGGCACCCCTTGAAAAGCTGCGGGTAGACGGCCGGGACCGCCCCTGGTGTGAGGCCTGCGGCTACGTCGGGTTCCACACGGCCCTGGTCTGGGCCGGGGCCATTGTCACCGACGCCCAGGGCCGGGTCCTTCTCCAGCAACTGCGGGTCGGCCGCCGGGCCGGGAACTGGGCGCTGCCCGGTGGCCTGCTGGAAGCGGATGAGACCATCGAAGACGCGGCCCGCCGTGAGACCGAAGAAGAAACAGGTCTCCAGGTGCGGCTGACCGGTCTCCTCGGGGTCTTTTCGCGGCCCGGAGACCCAGCCGTAGGTGTCGTTTACGTCGGGGAAATCACCGGCGGCGAGCTGCAGGCGGATTCCGGCGGCCATTTCTTCGGCCCCGACGAAATCCCGTGGGAAGGACCCTTTGACCACTGGGCGGTCGAGGCCGCCCTCCGGACCTGGGTGGCCAGGCCGCGGTCGGACCGGTCGCCCGCAGACCGGGCCTGAGGAAGCCGCCGGCATCACCTACCCCTTTGTGTAGGCAAAAACCTACCCGGTAAGGTGGTTTTTGCCGGCTGCTGCGGATGTTAGCATTCTTGTGGTGAGCGACCGAAGGAAGTTCCTGCTCTGGTCGGCGGTGGCAACCCTGGCCATTATCGTGGTTGGGGCCGCCGGTTTGTTCGTGCTCCGGTCTCAGGAGCCGGAGCTACCCGTTTACGGCAGCCTGCCCAACCTGGCCTTAGTGGACCAGGATGGTTATAGCTTTTCCCTGGCCGAGACCCGCGGTAAGGTTGTGGTCCTCAGTCTTATCTACACCCACTGTCCGGACATATGCCCGCTGATCACCGGCAAGGTCCAGGCAATCCAGGCCCGGTTGAAGGCGGCGGGCCTGGGCGAGGCGGTGGTTTTTCTCACGGTCACCTTCGACCCGGAGCGGGACACCCCGCCGGTGCTCCGTCGGTACGCCCAGTCCTTCCAGGTTGACCTTAGCAACTGGCGGTTTCTAACCGGACCCCCGGACGCCATCGAGGGTTTGACTGACCTCCTCGGTTTTTACACCGAGCGCACCTATGTGACCGACCGGCCGGCGGCCGCCGGGTCTGCCGAAGTACGGGCTGAGACGCCGTATTTTATTACCCACAGCGACCGGTTTTTCGTCATCGACCGAAAGGGGCAGATTCGGGCCAGCCTTCCGGGCAGTCGGACCGATATCGACCAGGCGGTGCGTATTATTCGAAGGCTCGTCGCCGAAACCTGAGTAGTTCCAGGAGGTTCTTCGCATGGTTCTGCAGGCTCTCGTCTGGTGTATTGCGGCCGTGGTGCTGGTCTCCTGCGGGCCAGCGCCGGGGGCCCAGGCCCCGGCCATTACCATCACCGACGCCTGGGCCCGCCCGGCTATGATGTCCGGGGACGGCCACGGCATGGGCATGAACAGCGCCGTATACTTCGTCGTTCGCAATAGCGGCGGTCAGGCCGACCGGCTCATCGGGGCAAGCACGGCCGTGGCCGGCCGGGCCGAGCTCCACGAGACCCGGGAAGAGGGAGGCGTGATGCGGATGGTACCGGTGCCGGCCGTCGAGATTCCGGCCGGGGGCGAGGTGGCATTCAGACCGGGTGGCCTCCACATCATGCTGATGGACCTCAAGCGGGACCTGAAGGTAGGGGACTCGTTTGAGCTTACGCTCAGGTTCGAACGGGCCGGCGAGTTGAAGCTCTCAGTGCCGGTTCGACAAGGCGGGATGTAAGGAGCTGTGGGGCAGGGCGACCCCGGCATAAAAGAGGCGACGGCGATCCTTATGGCGGTGGCCAGCCTGATGGCCCTGGTACCGGCCTTGGTCTTTGTCGGGACCGACCTGCTAGCAAGCCGGCCGGCCGGGCTGGCTGAAGGCCAGTTGTGCGAACCGAGTCCGCAGGTCGTCACCGGGCAGGCCGGTCGGGGCCTGGTCCTGCGGTATCAGGCGCCGGGTGGGCAGTTTGTCCGGCTGGGCGTCGAGCCGTTTCAGGTCGGGTCAAACCTCTTCCGCATCGGGATTCTGGACCGCGCCGGAAAGCCGGCGGCCGCCAGCCGGATTCGGCTCGGGTTCTACCGGCTGGAAAACAACGACCCGCCGGATTGGGTTGAGGCCACGCCGCCCTCCGGCGCAACGGAGTACAGGTTTACACGGCCGTTGGACTCGACCGGCTGGTGGGTGGTCGCCGTTGCGGTTGATAACGGCGAGCCGGTCCTGTTTGTCCTCAGGCTTGACCAGCCGTCCCGGGCGCCCCTGGAGTTTGCCCCGCCCAACTACCCGGTCGACCCGGCGGCCGAGGGGCTCTTTTGGCGGACCCTCCGCGCCCACCGGGGGCTCCGGTCTGTCCGGTGGGAGGAGCAGCTCACCAGTGGCCTGGCTTACCCGTCAGAGCTTGGGGCCTGGGTCTTTGTCGAGGGGCAGGCCGAAGCCCCGGACCGGTTCAGCCTCCGGGTTGTAAACCCGGACCGCGAAAGCTACGACGTCTTTCAGGCCGGGACCAGGCGCTGTACCCGGACCCGGGGCGAGGCGTGGCCCTGCGCCGGGGCCGAACCCCGCAATGCCCTGGACTTCCGTGGCCCCGGTTCGGCAACGGGCTTTCGATTCGGGCGGGAGGAGGCTGTCGGCGGCGAATTGACCAGGGTTGTGCTTTTTTATGAGCCGGTGGAAAAGTCCTGGTACGCCTGGTGGGTCGGCCTCGAAACCGGCTATCTGCGGCGGATGGCTATGGTCGGACCGGGACACTTCATGGTCACCCGCTACTTCGACCAGAATGTCCCGGTTGAGTTAGCGGGTCCGTCGACCGGCGGTTGAGGCCGTGCTCGCCGGCGGGAACCGACCCTGGCGGTATCAGGTCGGCGATGTTAAACTCCCAGGCTCGGCCGGTTGTCGGCTCGGTCACCGCCAGGTGCGGCGGGTCGGCAAGTCCGTCCAGGGTCAGGACCAGGTCGGCCCCGAGGCGTCGGCCAAAAACCGCCGGATCAAAGCCGGCCGGTTTCCCAGGGAAAACCAGGCCGCCGAGAAAGTAGGCCGATGCCCCGGCCGGCGCGGTCAAGGCCGCCGCGAGCCGACCTCCGGTCCCCCACTCGACGCTGGCCAGGCGACAGCCCGCCATCCGGGCTTCGGCGGCAAGCCGCCGGCCTAGCGCACCATAAAGTCGGCGAAAGCGCCGGTGTATTCCTGCCACTCGACGTCAACCCGGTCGACCCGCGCCCCCGGCGGACCCTGGTAGCACCAGTCGATAAGCCGTTGGACGGCGTCTTTCTCGCCCTCGAAGAGGGCCTCGACCCGGCCGTCGGGCAGGTTGCGGACCCATCCAGTGACCCCGTACCGCCGGGCCAGGTGGCGGGTTGAATCCCGGAAGAAAACCCCCTGGACCCGGCCGGAAATATACACATGGGCCCTGACCTTCGGCATAGCCGGCCCTGGCTCAGCTACCCTGGGGTTGTTCGACCCGGAATTTCTTGAGAATCTCGACAACCTGGGCGTCGGAAACCTGCTCAAACCGGTCGTAGAACCGGCCGACAGCCAGGAATGGCTCGGGTGTCGCCAGGCAAACGACGTCGTCGGCGACCTCCTGAAGCCGCGGAATCGCCTCCGGCGGGGCGACTGGCACGGCGATGACGACCAGTTTCGGGTTCAGCCGCCGAACGGCGATGGCCGCAACCCGGATGGTATGGCCGGTGGCGACCCCGTCGTCGACCAGTAAGACGGCCCGACCTTCGACCGGCGGCAGTGGCTGGCCGTCCCGGTAGAGGCGGATCCGGCGGCGGACCTCCTCGAGTTCGGCCTGGATCGCCCGGTCGATGTAGGTCCGGGGTATCCAGAGCTCCCGGACAACCTCCTCGCTGATTTCGTAGTCGCCGGTCTCCGCCACCGCCCCGATCCCGAATTCCGGGTTTCCTGGGGCGCCAATTTTCCGGACGATGATGACATCGAGCGGGAAATGCAGCTCACTGGCCACCTCGGCCCCGACAACAACCCCACCCCGGGGCAGGGCGAGGATAAGGCCGGGCTCACCCCGGTACTTTTCCAGGTGGCGGGCCAGCGTCTGGCCCGCTTCGACCCGATCCCGAAAAATCATCCCATCCTCTCCCACATTGGATTCCCGGCGAGCCCGAGTCAGTTCAGCCCCTATTTTATAATATTGTCTGACTGACGCCGAATGGACCGACCCCAATCTGTCGAGGCCGCCCTCCGTCGCTGGCTTCAGGAATTGCCTGGC
>JAUQQI010000230.1 GCA_030549955.1 Chloroflexota bacterium | reverse complement strand
ATCTTCAGCAGCGTCGTCTTGCCGGCGCCGTTGCGTCCGAGCAGCGCCACGCAGGCTCCTTCGCGCGCCTCGAAAGATATGCCGCGCAGCGCGGGATAATCGCCGTAGTACTTCCAGACGTTTTCCACGCGGAGGGCGCTCATCGGGCCGACCTGTCTCCGGCGGAGGCCGACTTCAGCCACTGCGCCCAGAAGCTCAGAGCAAGGAAAGCGGCCGCCAGCGCAAGCGCCGCCTTCCACCAGCGTTCGTAGCCGGGTGGCAGGATGCGCTCGATGCGCGGGCCGTCCTCTTCCTGGCCTCAGACGAGGCGTCGATGATAACGGGGGTCTGTCTCGAGGTCGACGGCGGGCGGTGCATCTGAGCCGTGGCCGGCGACTTCTGGTACGCCCTTTTGCTCGGCGTCATCCAGGGGGTCTCTGAATACCTGCCGGTGAGCAGCACCGGCCACCTGGCCCTGGCCCAGTATGCCTTCGGACTCGACCCGGACGCCTTCGGCCTGACCTTTGACGCCGTCGTCCACCTGGGGACGCTTCTGGCCGTTCTGACTTATTTTTACCGGGATTTCCTCCGGCTGGCCGCAGCCATCTCCCGGCCGGAGGTCCGCCGGAAAGACCCGGGGGCTGTCCGGCTGGCCGCCGCGATCGTCATCGGTACGGTGCCGGCGGCGGTCCTCGGCTGGCTTTTTGAGTCCCGGATTGAGTCGGAGTTTCGACACCCGGCGTTAATTGCGGCGAACCTGGCCGGATTTGGGGTGGTGCTCTGGGCTGCCGACGTTGTCGGACCGAAGCGGGCAGGCCTTGATTCCGTCGGGCCCGGCCGAGCGCTGATTCTGGGCCTCGCCCAGGCCATGGCCCTGGTGCCGGGGGTTTCTCGCTCGGGCATCGTCATAACGGCCGGTTTGCTCCTGGGACTGCGTCGCGACGAGGCGGCCCGTTTTGCGTTTTTACTTTCAGCCCCCGTCATCGCCGGGGCCGGGGGCAAGAAGCTGCTGGAGCTGAGTCAGGCCGCGGCCGCCGGCCACGGGGGCTGGGCCTACGGCCTGGTCGGACTGGGCGCCGCCGCGGTCACGGGCTACCTGGCCATCGGATTTCTGATGCGGTACGTCCGCAACCACCACCTGGGAGCCTTTGCGGTCTACCGGGTCGTCCTGGCTGCCCTGACGCTCGGTTTCTGGTTGCGGTCCGGCTAGGCCTCCAGGCGGCTCAGCCGGCTGATGCTGTAAAGCAGCCGTTTATCGCCGACGCGCCGGAAAACTACCCAGACTTCGAAATCGTTGCCGGGCCGGAGGGGAATGCACTCCAGGACGGTGCCTTCCCCGAAATGCGGATGGACAACCCGGTCCCCTGCCCGGAAGGGCGGCCCGGCCGCAGTTCCCGTGGCGGGCGGTTGCTCCCAAGCAAAGTGACGCCGGATGGGTTCCAGGAAACGGGACGGGCGGCCGGCCTCCCCAAAGGCCCGGTCCCGGTGGCGGGCCCACAGCAGATAGAGCCGCTCTTTCGCCCGGGTAATCCCGACGTAAAAGAGCCGGCGCTCTTCCTCAAGTTCGGCTTCGCTGTGGCTTGAACGGAAGTGTGGAAGAAGTCCCTCCTCCAGGCCTACCAGGAAGACGACCGGGAACTCGAGGCCTTTAGCCGCGTGCAGGGTCAACAGGGTCACCGCGTTACCGCCGTCCGTAGTGTCAAGTTCGGTCGCGAGGGCGGCGGTCTCGAGAAGGGCCGTCAGGCCGGCGGCCGGCGGGAGGTCCGAGAATTCGGCGGCGACCCGCTTGAGCTCCAGGACGTTCTCCCAGCGGTCCGGACCCGAGGCGTCGTCGGTCATCAGGTAATCGTAGTAGTCAATCCGGTCAATCAGGTAATCGAGCAGCTCGTTAACGGGCAGGTGTTCGGCCTGCTCCTTCAGGTCCCGGTAGACCTGGGCGAAGTTACTCAAGGCCCGGGCTGCCCGCGGGTCAGGGAAATTCCCGTCCATGATCAGGGTCAGGGGCGGCAGGCCTCCCTGCGCCGCCTCCCGGAAAAGGAGCTCCACGGTCCGGCGGCCGATCCCCCGGGGCGGGATATTGATTATCCGCTGGAGGCTAATGGTATCGGCCGGATTTCGGAGGAGGCGCAGGTAAGCGACCAGGTCCTTGATTTCTTTCCGGTCGTAAAACCGGACCGCCCCGACAAGGCGGTAAGGGATGCCGTAATTGCTGAAGATGGCCTCGAAGGCCCGGGACTGGGCATTGGTCCGGTACATTATGGCGAAGTCGCGGTAACCATAGTGCGGGTTCTCGCCAATGAGCCGTTCGACTTCCCGGGCGACGTAGCGGGCCTCGTCTTCGGCGGTGCCGACTTCAAGGATAACCGGGGCCGGACCCTCCGGGTTGCGGGTCCAGAGGCGGCGCCGGTCGAAGTCCCGGGCGAGCCGGACGGGCCTCATGGTGGCCTCGGCGGCGGCGAGGATATTTGCCGTTGACCGGTAATTCTGGTCGAGGTAGACCACTGTGGCATCGGGGAAGTCGTCCCGAAAGCCCAAAATATTGCGGATGTCGGCGTTTCGCCAGCTGTAGATAGACTGGTCCGGATCCCCGACGACACAGAGGTTCCGGTGGACGGCCGCCAGCAGCTGAACCAGGCGGTACTGAGCCACATTCGTATCTTGAAATTCGTCCACGAGGATATGAAGAAATTTCTGCTGGTATTTGCGGGCGATCCCGGGCTGATTTTCGAGCAACTCCACCGTGAGCTTGATCAAATCGTCGAAATCCACCGCCAGATTAGTTCGCAGCAGCTCGTCGTACCGGGCATAGGCCCGCCGGACGAGGGCAATGACTGCCGGCGGTATGGGCCGGTTCCGACCCTCGTAACGGTCGGGTGGTACGAGCTGGCTTTTAGCCCAGGAGATCTCGGCGAGGAGGTGACGGAGGTTGAGAAACTTTTCATCCCAGCCGATTTCCCGTTGAACCAGCTTGAGGACTTCGAGCTGGTCGTCGGTGTCGTAGATGACGAAATCCCGGGGAAGGCCAATCGCTTCCCCGTCAATGCGAAGAATCCGGCCGCAAACCCGGTGGAAGGTCCCGAGCCAGAGGTCGTGAAGTTCGGCCCCGATGAGGCCCTCGAGTCGTTCCCGCATTTCACCGGCAGCCTTGTTCGTGAAGGTGACAGCGACGATACGTGGGTGATAACCCGGGTCTTGCCGCTGCCGGGTCCGGCCAGGACCAGGAGGGGACCAGTGGTGTGGGTTACGGCCCGGCGCTGGGCCGGGTCAAGGGGGTCAAGAATTTCGGAGACGGTTTTCATCCCATCCCGAGAGTATAACCGATGGGGACGTCTCAGCGGGTCGGGATTGTCGGGCGCGCGGAGCGACCGGATGTGATATATAATATCCAGTGGGGCCCGGAGCCGTGGCGGGTCCGGGCCCGGGGCACAGGGTACCCTGGGCCGCTAGCTCAACAGGTAGAGCAGCTGACTCTTAATCAGCGGGTTGGGGGTTCGAGTCCCTCGCGGCCCACCAGATATTGGGGCTAAAACCTCAAAAGACCACAAAATATTGGGCCTGGAGCCGGGAAAGCCCTCTAGGCCCGTTTTTTGATGCCCTATCTGATGCCCTATCGTAGCAGGGCGTCCATCCGCGCTGCCGCCTCTTTGAGCAGCACCGGCATCACGTGGGCGTAGAGGTTGGCCGTCAGGGCGATCTGCGAGTGGCCCAGCACCTGCTGCACAACCCGGATATCCAGCCCCTGCGCCAGCAGAAGGCTTGCGGCCGTGTGGCGCAGGTTGTGGAACGGCATCCGGGGCAGCCCCGCCTTCTGAAGCAGCTTGTGGAAGTGACGGACAATATTCCGGGCCTCCAGGGGCGTGCCGATGGTCGTCGTGAAGACCAGGTCGTGGTCCCAGCCCTGCCAGGCCGGCCCGGCCTTAAGCCGCTCTTCAAGCTGGCGCACCTTGTGGGCGCGCAGCGCCTCCAGGGCGATGGCCGGCAGCTGGATCGTTCGCCGGCTGCGCACCGTTTTAGGTTCCGTCAGGACGAGCTTGCCGTCGATCCGCTGCAGCTGGTACCGGACCGTGAGTAGCCCCTGCTCGAGGTCCACATCCTGCCAGCGCAGGCCGAGGGCTTCGCCCTGACGCAGGCCGAGGCTCAGGGCCACGGTGTAGAGGGCTTCAAGGCGGTCGCCCCTGACGGCATCCAGCAGCCGCCTGGCCTCTTCGACGGTGAGGGGACGCGGGACCCGCCGTTCGACCCTGGGGGGTGTCGCCAGCCTGGCAACATTCCGGGCCACCAGCCCCCACTTCTCGGCCTGGCCGAGGGCGCGGCGAAGGATGGCGTGGAGGTACTGGACCGTGCGCGCCGAGAGCCCGGCCCCGTGCCGGGCGTTCAAGAAGGCCTGGACCTGCTGGGCCGTGAGCCTGGCGAGCGGTACCCGCCCCAGGTGGGGCAGGATGTGCACCCGGA
>JAUQQI010000166.1 GCA_030549955.1 Chloroflexota bacterium | reverse complement strand
AACCCGCTTCGTGGCGCCCCACAGGGAGCTGGCCGGCTCGGTATTAACCAGTTCGATGGCCGCCTGACCGGCCCCCGTCCGGCACCGCCTGACCACCCAGCGGTCGTGTAGGTGGCCAAGGTCAGCAAGGCCACCCGGATGATTGGCAGGCTGGTCCATGTAGCGATTAAGCTCCTCCTGCCAGTTCCAGTCATCGGTCGGATTGCCGACAACCATTACCCCGCCGCCGGCTGTCTGCCAGAAAAGGTAAATGGGGCGTCCGCCGTTTTCCGGCGAAAGGACGGCATAGACCTGCCGGTTCGCCAGCACCAGCTCGTCCTGGCCGCCGGCGTCCAGGTCAGCGGCTACGGCCGCAAGGCCGCGGGCGGCACCAAACCACCGCGCCGCCGCGATGATAACCAGAGCGGCCCGGGCGTGGCTGGCGAGGGCCCGGGCCCAGGGGGCTGCCTCCTGCCCGTTCCGCCAGCGCCAGGCCGTCTCGTAGGTCGACGCCATCAGGTGTTTCCAGGCGAGGTCCACCAGCCGCCGGTCGAGTTTCGCCCGGCTGGCTGAGCGCACCACCTCCTCGGCCAGGGAAAAGTAACGCCGGTATGGTGCCCAGTCGGGATGGTCCCACCAGCCGCGGTAGTCGTCGCCGGCGCCCCAGCGATGGGCCAGCTCGAAATATGTGCCCGGCCGGGCCGGGCGGACCCCGGACGGTGGGTGGCGGGTCAGAGCGTCGGAAAGCCGGCGGGGGATAAGGTCGCCCCGACCTTTGAGCCAGTTGAGGAAGGCCCGGTAACGCCCCGGCCCGGCCGGGTCCCACGGTCCGACCCCGGCGGCTTTTTCGAGGTCGTCGGCGTAAACCAGCATTTTGCCGCCGGCGGCCCGGCAGCGGCCCACAACGGCCTCCAGCTGCTCCCAGTGGACGGGCCGGGCAGGGGGGATCCAGTACCTCAGGCCGGCCGGGACGGGCACGGCCACCAGCCCCCGACCGCCGGCGATGACCCAGGCGTGGTGGCCCGCGTCGGCGACCTGCTGCTCCTGGCCTCCGGCCGTCGAAAGCTCACCACCAAGCAGGACGTAGCTATAACCTCCATTCAGGAGGCGGGGGCTTGTCAGAACCGGGGCGAGCCGCGGGGTATTCCAAACGCGCTCGGGGACCCAGCAGGCCCGGATCTGGTCCGGGGGGCACCCCAGGTGACGGCCGTACAGCCAGAGCTGCTCGTTGAGCTGGCGCAGGTTGAAGTCGGGCGCAAAGAGGGGCATAATATTCTCGCCGTAGGGGCCTCCCACCAGCTCGAGGAGCCCCCGGGCCCGAAGCCGCCGCAGCAGGCCGAAAAACTGCGGCCGGTGCCAGGCGATGGCCTCAACCAGGGTTCCGCTCAGGTGCAGGCTTAGCGGGACCCCGGACTCTTCGTGCTGGGCGAGGATGGCCCTGTACCCGTCCAGAAGGTCGGATAGGCCTTCCCGGTTGTCATAACCATCGGTTATCAGGTACTGGTTCGCGTGGTGAACAAGGACCAGGCTCAGGGCCCCCATCGGCCTCTCCCGGCAAGCCTTTCCAGCGTGGCCGGGCCGTTGCTGCCAAGCCAGAGGTCGGCCTGTTGGGTCCAGAGTTGCAGGAGCTCCGTTCGTACGTTGCGCAGGACGCAAAGCTCATAATGGAGGCTCTCGATAAAACACCGGGCGACATGGACCGCAACCCGGTCCCAGGGGGCATGACCGCCCACCTCATGGTAGCGCTGCCAGAAGGCCAGGGCTCCCCGGCCACCCGGTTCAAAAGTACCCAGCCGAAAGTATGACATGATAAGGAGCTGGCCGACGGCATAACCAGCGTCAAAGGCAGGCTCCCGCAGCCCGAACGCGTCGAAGTCGACCCCACTGGTCACCCGGCGAGCCAGCAGCACATTTTTGGGGTGGTAATCGCCGTGGGAGGGCAGGGCCGGGCAGGACCCGGCGTTAAGCCGGCCGATGACCTCCAGGCCCAGGCGTCTGGCCGGAGCGCCGCGGGAACCAAAATTGTCCGCCAGCTCCTCCCCGAAGCGGCCAATCCGGTCAATATCGGACCCCCTGCCATGGGGCCCCGCCGGCGCGCTACTGCCCTGCAGCTGTACCAGCCAGTCAGCCGCCCTTGCGGACGCAGCGGCTAATCTTTCCGCGCCTCCGGTGAGGAAGTCGGCCCAGGGGATTCCTGGGGCACGCTCCTGAATAAGGACGCCGAAGCCCGGAGCGTACCCGTAGACGGCCGGCACCCTGTGCGGTCCGGGCGGACGGAAGCCCGCCGCCCGCAGGGTCTTGAGGGCGCCCAGGGCGACGGCGCCCCGGTCGGTTCCGTAAATCTTTGCGACAAGGTTGACCGTCTTAACGGCCCCACCCGGGTCGCCACGGCAGGCGAGCCGGAAGAAGACGAGCCACTTGCCGAGTCTGGCCCGCACTTCCATAGGGTGCCAGGTAAGGGGCCGCCGGCGGTCCGAACCGAAGCCCCGGAGGGCCCTGACGGAGCCGTCAAGGGCGGCCAGGGCCTCCCCGGCAGTCAGCCTCGATTTCAACTGCAAGTCCGCTCCGCAAGCTCAGCCAATCACAGCACCCGACGTCCCATCTCATGGAAGAGAAACGGTCAGGCGCCCGGCCTGGATCTTTTAAGTCAGCGAGCGGCCTAGGGGATCTTCGAAGAACCTGGCTTCGGCGAGGGCTTCGTCGGCGGCGTCCCGGACCGCCTCGTCCGGGTGGGTCAGGTAGCGCTGGAGAAGTCGTTTTGCCGCCCCGCCCCCGATCTTCCCCAGGGCGCCGATGGCCGCCAGTCGGACCTCGGTATCGGGGCCCTCGAGCAGGGCGGCGATGCGGGCGACCATCGTGCGGTCGCCGATTTCGCCGCAGGCCCGGACCGCCTCAAACCGGACCTCCGGGTCCGGGCTTGAGAGGGCTTCCCCGACCATGGGGAGCCACCGCCGGTCACAGCTCCGGCCCATCGCGTAGAGGGCGCTCACCCGGAAGCGCCGGTCCGGGTGCCGGTATGCCCGTTCGATAGCCCCTGCCACCTGCTCGTCGTTGAAGACGCCGACGGCTTCCAGGGCCCGCCGGCGGACCTCAACACTTTCGGCCTCGGAATTGAAGACCCGGAGCAGGGTATCCCGCAGCCGGGCCGCGTCCCTGGGAAGAAGGTCGTCCAGCTGGGCCCGCAGGCAGTGCCGGCCGAGCACGGTCGCGGCCGCCACCCTCACCTCCTCGGCCGGGTCCCGCTCGACGAGCTCCAGAAGCCGGACCAGGACCTTCCGGCTATCGTTCTCCCAGAGGCCGGCCACAGCCGCGGCCCGGACGCCGGCGTCCGGGTCCTCGAGGCCCACCAGCATGAGCCCGTCGAAGTTTAGCTCAACGTTATCTTCAGCCAGTTCCGTCGCCTCGCTCAGGAGACGACGCCGCCGGTCGGCCGGAATCCGGGCCCAGCGCTCCCGGACAGCAGCCAGCTCGTCGGGCCCGAGGTTTGACAGCCGCTCGACCTGGGATATCTTCAGGGGTCGGTTCGGGTCGCTCAGTTCATCCAGGTATTTTTCGAGCACCATCGCCACCAAAGATTATACCGCCGCCTGGCTTGCGAAGAAGGGGATGACCTTCTCCCCAAAGAGCCGGAGACTCCGTTCGGCGAGCTCCAGGGGCATGCCTGGCGGTTCGCTCCGGATGAGCAGGTGGGTAATTCCGAGCTCGGCCCGGAAGCGCTCAACCTGGTCCCGAACGCTCTCCGGGGTCCCGATGATGAACCGGTCCCGGGCGAGCATCCTGAAATCCGCGTGAAACCGGTCGTCAGCCGGCAGGGCCCGGTCCTGACCCCACTGCCGGTAGGCCTCGTATTTGGACCCGATGTACCGCTCGGCCTGCTCCCAGGCCTCCCGCTCGGTCGGGGCCACGTAGAGCTCCCGGTGAATCGGGACAGCCGCCGGCGGTCCAAGACCGGCCTCGGCCCGGGCCTGCCGGTAGATTCCAAGCTGGCGCTTGATGACCGGGATCGGGCTGTGGGGTGAGATCATCCAGGCATCCCCGAGCCGGGCGGCCCGCCGAATCGCCTGGTCGTTGTTCGCCGCAATCCAGAAGGGGGGTCGGGGCCGCTGAACCGGCACGAGGGTGACCTCGCATTCCGGAACCCGGAAATAGCGGCCGTTGAAGCTAAACCGGCCACCCCGCCAGAGGCCCTCAATGACCCGGAGGGCCTCCTCAAACCGGCCCACTCGCTCCCGGGGCGACACCCCCAGCGCCTCATTTTCGAGGTCGCGGTAGCCGAGGCCGAACCCGCAGACGAGCCGGCCGCCGGTCAGGATGTCCAGGGTGGCCAGCTCCTCCGCGATGAGCACCGGCTGGTATAGGGGCAGAAGGATGATGCAGGTGCCGATGGTGGCGTCCGGGACCTCGGCCGCAACCCTCGCCAGGAGGGGGATCGGCTGGAGCATCTGGTAAGGGGTCGCCAGGAAATGCTGGCCCGGCCAGAAGGAGTCGA
>JAUQQI010000310.1 GCA_030549955.1 Chloroflexota bacterium | reverse complement strand
CCGGCCGCTTTATGGCCTCCTGAATCCAGAGGCCCCTTCGCTTGCCGCTTCGCTTTCGCTTCGCCACCTCAACCCTCCTGGATGTGCCGGTAGATGATCGTCGCCACCGAGAAGACGATGGCCGCGTCCTCGCCCAGCTTTCTCACCGCCTCGACCGGGTCGGCAAAGCTCGGGAACACCAGGCCCCCGGAGACCACCTCGGCCAGCAGGGCGAAGAAAACCGAGACGACGAAGGCCAGCCAGAGGGCTCCTGTGCCCTCGAGGCCAAGGGCCCTCTTCAGGCGCTGGACCACCCACACGGCCAGCGGCCCGAAGAAGGCCGAAACGAGCTGGTCCACCTCTCTCACCCCCTTTTATTACAGGATAGACAACGCAGTTCGGCCCGGTCAACCGGACCGAAACATTCGGGGCAAACCATTTGGGGATGGACGAGGACGGTCCGGGCGCAGCTAAGACAGCTGTAGTCCCCGTCCAGGTCCATAACAAGGAGGCCCCGGCACCTTGGGCAGCCAGCCGGGATTATCTCCGGCCGGCGCCGCTGGGGAACCCGCCTGAGCCTCAGTTGATGTACAGGCCGGCCCGGAGAAGTTGCCTTCGTCGCCAATCTTCCTGCCAGCTCCGCTCAAGCCACCCCTGCAGGGCGGCCTTGACCCTTGTCCGATGCGGCCGGTGGGCCTCCCGACAGAGCTCGAAGGTGTACCGGGTACTCAACCCTAGCTCCCTGGCCAGCTCCCGGAAGGTCAATCCCATCGCCTTCCGGGCCGCCTCGAGGAGCTCCGGTTCGACCCCGCAGCCGCAATCGGCCATCCTCTCACCAGAAATTATACCTCAAAAACGACCAGCCCATTCCCCGCCTCGTTCCCGCTGGCCCCTTCTGGGGCCTGGCCTGCCATCCGCCGGCCATCCCGATCCTGTCGGCCATCCGTATTCGTGGCGCATTGTGCTAGCCTTCTGCGAATGCCGGAATCTGCTATACTATGAGCGGGAACAATGGCTAAGAACACCTGGGCCAAGATTCTGCGAAGGCTCTTCCGGCCCCGACGCCGCTACACCCGCGGGACACCGGAGCTGGCCGAAATCGTCCAGCAGCTCCGAGCCCGCGGTCTGAGCCTGGCTCAGATCGCCCGGGAGCTGGCCATTTCCGAGAAGCTCGCCACCAAGCTTGCCAAGATGCAGCTTCCCCAGCCGGAGAAGGAGAACCCGGCCGACGAGCTGCGGGAGCTCCTTACCCGCTATCGGGAGCTGCGGGACCTGGTCTCGGAGATCTCGCGTCTCGAGGGCGACCGGCCCGCCCTCGAGCGTTTTCTCGACACCCTAGCCCAGACCCTGGGTCAGGGCCTGTCGGCTGCCCTTCCGAATATCATCGCCCAGGCTGCCCAACCGGTCCAGGCAGCCCCACCGACCTCCCCAACAGTGCCGCCACCGGCCCCCGTGCCGCCTGTAACCGCCCCAGCATCTCCTGGGTTCGCACCACCCGGGGCTCTGTCTGGCCCTCCGGCCCCGGGTCCCCACGCCGTCCAGGTGCCGGTGGCGGCCCCGACAAGTGCCGACGGGGCGGTCGAGCCGCCCCGCAATCTCCGGGAGCTTCGGGACCGCTTTGCGGCCTCGACCCCGGCGGAGGCCGCCGAGTTCATTCGGCGGCTGGCTGCCACCTACCAGGAGTGGGCCGGCAGCCTCCAGCTCTTACGCAGCCTCTCCGAGGAGCAGGTTGACCAGTACATCGCCATCGTGGCCAGGACGCCCGATGGCGGGGCGGAACTGGCAGCCTTCCTCCGGTCCAACCCCAGCTGGACCCGGGCCTTCCTCGAGGCCGTGAAGGGATAGTTCAACAGGATTAACCCCCTCCTGGGAGTCCTCCCTTATGCTGGGAGTAGCAAGACTCTCAGGAGGGGGTTTTATGTCCAGAACCAAGCGTTCCGGTCCTGACCTCCCGGTCGGGACGAACCCGGCCAACCCGGAGATCTTCGGAATCGACGTCGCCGACGCGGTCTGGAGCTCGCTGGGTCTGGTCACTACCGCCGTGGTCAACGACCGCGTTGTCCAGCCAGCGGTCAAGGGCGTTCTGCCGGGCGTCTACCAGAATGAGATCGTTGGCAAGCTGGTAGACTCCGGCACGACCCTGCTGGTCGCCTCGCTCCTGGGCGGGGCTGTCGATTACGTCAACCGGCCGATTGCCCGGCGGGTCCAATTCGGCGGGGGGATCTATGCTGGGGCCAAGCTCATTTCCATCGTGCTGCCCGGCTTCACCATCGGCCAGCCGTCTTTCGGCCACCTGCCGTTCCTGCCGTCGCAGCCGGCCCTGCCGCCGGCCTCGTCTTCCAACAGCCAGCAGTCGGCTCCGGCCCCGGCGCTGCAGCCCTCGATGGGACTCTAGGAGGTCAAGATGCCCAAGAGGATTACTGAACAGCACAACGTTGCGGCCAGTTTCTCCCCGAACGGGGTTATCATTCTGCAACTGGGTCCCAAGCCGTACACCATCACCCGGATGGTCCTGGTCCTCAAGCTCAACGTCTCCACCGGGGCCACCGTCTCGACTTACAACGACCCGTGGGACCGGGTGATCACCAACCTGTCCCTCACCTCCGGCGGCTACTCCTATTTCGCCTTCTCCGACATGCGGCTGGCCCGCCACCTCTACCGGATGAGCGGGAAGCAGTTCCGCACTCCAGCGGGCCTGGCTGCCAGCCAGACCAATGTCAACGTGACGGTGGCATACAACATCCATTTCGGGGTGTCGCCGACGAAGATTGACGCCACGAAGCTCAACGTGGTGGACAACCCGTACGACCTGACGGCTGGGGTGCCGCCGAACGACTCGTCGCTGGTCCTCTCCGGCCAGTGGGGCTCGGCCTCGGCCCCGGGCACGGGTTACACCATCAACAGTGGCAGCCTGATCGTGGTCCTGTTCGGGGTCCAGCCGGATGCGGGCGACCCGGTCCAGGCCTACATGCCGATGGCCCGGCCGCGGTTCTTCTCCGACATGGCTGATGCCAGCTCGACCTCGTCGATCTGGGCCAAGATATATAACGTGCCGGTGGGGGATTACCTCTACGCCTCCCTGATCCTGACGAGCACGGGCGCCCTCGGGTCGGATTCCCGCAGCTCTAACGTTCTGAACAGCCTGCAGGTCATGGCCTCCCGGCCGACCCTAACCTTCATCTCGGCCACCGATGACGACGTCATCGGTATCATCGGCCAGGTGAGCGAGCGGGGTGAAGCTGGCTGGCCGCCGGCAGATGACCCGGCTGCGCCCGGAAGTTTCACGTTGGGCAAGACCTTTGACGAGGGTCCGCTACGGGGTGTCGGCCACCGGGAACATCCTGATCCTGCACCAGAAATACCAGCCGTTCGGCTAATAGAGGAGGGGGCGGATGCTTCCGGTCGAGCTCGTGGCCGAGCTCGAGGAGGCCGAGAAGGAGCGCCGCCGGGCTCGCCGCCGGCCCTTCCCCTGGGCCCTCCGGGGGGATGAGGTTGCCCTCTTCCGGAACCTGAGCTCGACGACGGTCTGGGACAACAACAGCCTCCGCTACGCGGACCTGGAGAACTTCAACGCGGTCAGGCTCTGGCTCGTTCCGGTCCAGCCGGGGAGCCTGACCTTCTACGTCGGGCTGGCCTACGCCGAGCTGGGCCCCTGGTTCCGGTACGGAACACCCGACAGCCCATCAGGCCGGCTCTTCCAGGCGACGGACAACCTGGCCATCGAGCTGACAACCGGGGCAAGATTCGTCCGGGTCGAGCCGGTCAGCGTCTCCGGCGTCTGGCACGTCCTGGCCACGCCGTATTTCCTCTCAACCGGACCGGCGGGCTTCCTGGCTGCCCCAACCCGGGCCCCCGTCGAGACCCGCAACTATGTCCTCAATGTTGACATAACGACGACGGGAGTCAAGTTGAGCTACGTGGTACCGGCTGGTCGGCGGGCGAGGGTGACGCAGGCGACCTGGTCGGCGCCGGGTGGGACGACGCAGCTGGAATTCGTTCCGTCCGGCCAGAGCTCGCCGTTGGTTATTGCCTCGGGGGCCAGTATCAACCAGGTCCTAGGTCTTGCCCTGACGGAAGGGGACACGGTCCGGTTCAACGTGACGACGGCCGGCACGGCCGGGCAGACCGGTTCGGGGGTGATATGTGTCCTGGAGATGGTCTGAGCAGCCAGGATTTGCCGTGCCCCTTCGGGCAGCGGACCGGGGGCTCCCAGGGTTTCAGGTGGGAGGTTTCGCAGGAGGTGCTCTCGGTGGCCTTTCTACTGCTGCTTTTAGGCGCCCTTATCCTGGCGCCGAGGGGGAATAGGGTGGTATGAGCGTCTACGTGGGCCGAGCCGGATACCCGCCAACTAAACCCGAGGCGTGGGCCCATCGCTGGGCGGTTCCGGCGACTTGGGCGCTTGCCTTCAGCGCAGCTCTCTGCCAGCCGGGCGAGGATATCGTAGCATGTCATGCTCGGCTAGGGGCAACCCTCGACAACTGGACGCCGCAACGAGGGTCCTTCGACGGGACCCGTTCG
>JAUQQI010000275.1 GCA_030549955.1 Chloroflexota bacterium | reverse complement strand
GCCCCCGGCCGGGGCCGCAGGATGTAAATGTTACGACCGGCCGGTGGGCGACCCGGAAATAGGCGTCGGCCATGAAGCCAGCGGCCGCCTCGTGGTGGACGGAGATGGTCCTTATGCGGTCGCGGTAGTCGTAAAGGACGTCGAGGAGGCCGATGATGCCGTGGCCGCAAAGGCCAAAGGCATACGGCACACCCTCTTTTACCAGGTACTCAGCGATGATTTCGGCGCCTTTGAGTCGTCCCATGACCGGTCCCCCTTCGTCTTTCCGGGCTTGAGCGGGCCGGTAGCTATTCGGCCAGCCAGACGTCGACCAGGTCCTGTCCGATGTAATGGCTCGGGGTAATCTTCCACCCTTTAAGTTTCGCCCAGTGGACGATGATCCGGTGCTGCCAGAGGGTTATCATGTGATAGGCCATCTCGCCCAGGACCCGGCGCTCGAACTCCCAGACCAGTTGCTTGCGTTTTTGGGGGTCCAGCTCCCGGCTCTGCCGGTCATAAAGGTCATCGAGAACGGGGTCCTTGTACCGGGCATAGTTAATCGGGCTCCGGTCAGAGGATAGAAAGCCCAGCAGCAGAAGGTCGGGGTCGTCGAAGTACTCGGCAATGAAGTAGTTCGTTACGTCAAAATTACCTGACCGCAGATCCTGGGTCCACG
Source organism: Chloroflexota bacterium (assembly GCA_030549955.1). Lineage (GTDB taxonomy): Bacteria > Chloroflexota > Dehalococcoidia > JAUQQI01 > JAUQQI01 > JAUQQI01. The sequence goes on along the minus strand of JAUQQI010000275.1, from coordinate 3,911 downwards.
GCCCCGTCTCAACGAGCTGGTGCTCGACCCGGAGGCCGACCTGCCGCCACTGGTCGATGGCGTAAATTCCGAAGGTCGGGTACGGCTCGATATTGCGGCTCTTGAGCACAAACGAGAAACCCTCCGGGACACCGGCTTCTCGCAGGAGCCTTCGGGCCTCTTCGCGGCTCCGGTTAGTGTCCCGCCAGTAACCGGGTATCTTCTCCAGCTCCGAATCCGGCATCGCAAAGGGGCCGCCCGGCCGCATCAGGCCGCCCACCCACTTGAACCATGTAAACTGCGACAGGTGTTGGGCGCCGCTCCAGCGGTCAATGGCCAGGGTCAGGGCCCGGCGGACCCGCGGGTCATCAAACGGTTTGCGCTGGGTGTTGATGACCAGGGTGATGGTCCCAATCCAGGAGCTTTCCTGAACTACCACTTTATCGCCGAGGGCCCTTACCAGGTCGTCCCGCTCGGGGGGAAAGACTGTCCGGAAGTTGGTGAGCACCTGCCCGCTCCGAATGGCCGCGACCATGGCCGAGCGGTCGGTCATAAATACTGCCCGGAAACCATCCAGATAGGGCCGGCCCTTAATGAAGTAATCTTCGTTCTTCTTGCCGACAACATGAGAACCGGGTACGTATTCGACAAACTTAAAGGCCCCGGTTCCCAGCACGTTCTTTTCGTACCAGCGGGGGTCTTTCTCGATGATTTCGGCCTTGTAAATCCAGTTCCAGGGCGACGCAAACCCGGCCGTCAGCATCGAGGCCGAGGGCCGCTTCAGCTTGAACCGGACGGTCCTGGTATCCAGCGCCTCGATGGATTCTACGGCCTCATAGAAAGCCTTCCGGGCGCTGACAACGCCCTGGGGCGGGAAGATGATCTTGTTGTAGGTTGCAACGACGTCGCGGCTTGTAAGGGGCGTTCCGTCGTGGAATTTGACCCCGTCCCGGAGCTTGAACTCGTAAACGAGCCCGTCCGAAGAAACCGTCCACGATTCGGCCAGGTCCCCGACAACGTTCGGGTAATTGTTCGGGTCGAACTTGAGCAGGGTGCTGTAGAAAGGTGCAAAGGGCTGGAGCAGGGCGAAGGTCGTCTCCCGGTGGGCGTCCAGCGAAGGCGGCTCCGCATCCACGGCGAACACGAGCTCACCGCCGTACCGTGGCTGCTCGGCCGGCTGCGCCGGAGCAGGTTGGGGCGCCTGGGGTGTTGGGGCACATGACCAGAGACCCAGGGCCGCGGCCGCACTGCCGGCCAGGAACTCCCTTCGGGAAATCTTAATAGTTGAAGGCCTGGTTGCCATCTCTCTACCCCCAGCGCGGCTTGAAGTCACCGATATTGTATGCGGCGGCCGCAAAGGCGTCAAATGGTGGTAAACAGCCGGCCAGCGGGGTCAGGGACCGGCCCAGCCTGCCACCGCCCAGAAGCGGCCGGTAAGGCCGCCGGCGGCCCGGTGGGAATAAAAAGTCGTCCTGTTGCAGGCGGTACAGGACGCACGGTTCAGGATCCGGCTTTCGGGAAGCCCGGTGGCCCGGAGTTGCTGGATTATCGCGGCCGGCAGGTCAAGAAACGTTCTTTCGGCCCGACGGTGGATCGCCCGATCCGGGTCGGGGAGTTTGGCCCTCGCCTGCCCCGCAAGATCCGGCCCGACCTCGTAGCAGCAGGGGCCGATACCGGGGCCGATGACGACCAGCAGGTCGTCCGGGCGACTGCCAAAGGTGTCGGCCATTATCCGGACAATGTTGGCCGGAAGACCGGCCAGGGTTCCTCGCCAGCCGCAGTGGGCCAGGCCCACCGCCCGCCGTCGGGTATCAAAGATGGCGACCGGGTAGCAGTCGGCGACCTGGACGAAGAGGAAGAGGCCGGGTTCGGCCGTGAGCAGAGCGTCGACACCTGGCACCGGCGGAGAATCCGGGAGTACGCCCCGGCCGCCGTCCTCAGGGCCCACAACGGCCACGCCGTTCCCGTGGGTCTGTTCGGCCCCGATAAGCCGCTGGGGCGTAAGGCCAAGGGCCGCCAGGGCCCGGCGCCGGTTCTCCTGGACAGCCGCCTGGTTGTCGGGGACAGCCGGGCTCAAATTCAGGGACGCAAAGGGTCCGGTGCTAACCCCGCCGTGGCGGGTGGTGACCCGAAACCGGAACCCCAGGGCCTGGTCAGGGGTCAGGTCAAGGATAGCAAGCTCCGACAAGGGACCAAAGGGAGGCCCGAGGGGGCCCGGCGGAGGGTTATCAGGATTCCTGCTCGGCCTGGCGTCGCCGGCGGGCTTCCCGCCCTCGCCGGCCGATCTCCCGAAAGTATTCAGGGCCGTATTTTTGCTTTACGGTGTTGCCCCCAAGGCGGCCGATTTCGGCCCAGTACTCCCGGGTCCGCCGGCTGGCAAGCGTCTGACCGCCGCGCTTACCGATCTGCCGGTAGAATTCCGACCCGTGCCGTTCCTTCGTTCGCAGGCCGCCCCGCCGCCCGGCCTCGCGGGTGGTCATAGCTTCTTTTTCTGGAGCCCGTTCGTCAGCCAATTCTGCACTCCTTTGGTCTTAATGAAGCTATCAGCCCCGCTGGTCTTCTTAACTCTCCCCTCTGCCTGCTGTCATTATACAGGCTTTTTGCTAACTAGGCAAGGTGCAGGTTCGGATGCTAAGGGCTAGGACCGGCCAGCCCCACCTCGGCCCGCCCGACCGCCTCCTCAGGGTTCAGGGTTCCAAGGACGGCCCGGACCCGGTCCCGATTCGGCCAAGCGCCGGCCGCGGCTGCCTGTTCGACGGCCCGCAGAACCAGTCGAGCTGCCTGGTAGGCCGCCACCGCGGCCGGGCCGGGGTTGCCCCCGCCGGCCTCCCGAAAGGCCGCCTCAAAAGCCCTTGTCTCGTCGGCCGGAAGTTTCCAGGTCGGAACGAGAGCCGCCGCCCGGGTCGGCCCGAGCAGGCTCCCGAGGCTTGCCGAATAGGCCGGCGGGCCCAGGAACAGGGGCCCGAGGGGCGGGCCGGCCTGTCCCAGGGTCGAGGCCCATCGGGCGGTTGTAAGGCCGTCGGCGCAGATCAGGACCCCTTCGGCCGCCGGCAACCGGCCGGTGAGGTGCAGGCCGCTGCCGACGTATGTGACCGGAAACGCCCCGCTCGCCCCGTGACCCGGCCCGACCCACGGACAGGAGTTCGGGTCGAATACGACCACGAGCCGGCCTGGTGACCTGAGCCGCTGGGCGGCGAAGGTCTCGAACCGGGACCAGGGTGGTACCAGGTAATAAACCGGGCCATCGGTCGGGACGGCCGGCACCCAGTAATTGACCAGGGCCAGGCCGGCCTGACGGTAAACGGGTACTGCCGCGCTCAGCGAAGCCCAGGATGGGTGGCCGATGGTGGCCACAATCCTGGGGTCCGACGCAAGTTTTTCAGCCTGAAGCCGGCCAAATTCGGCCGTCGAGCGGTCGTCCTCGGCAACCAGGTCAGCCCGAAGGCCGCGTCCCCGGTCCTCGAGGTTCCAGCGGTTTATCGCCGCCCGAACGGCGAAGAGGGCCTCGTATCCGGCTGACCACTCCGGCCCCGAAAAGGGGGCAACCAGGCCAATTTTAACGACGCCCCGGAACTCCTGGGCCGGGGTACTCTGGCAGGCCGATGCTACGGCCAGCAGTCCCAGGCCCCAAAAGGCGGCGAGGGCCCGCAGGGTCTGGGCCCTCGCCGCGCCGCGCCGTTTCTGTCCTGAATTTAGACCCGAATGCATGCCACGTAGTGGCCGCTGCCCTTATCCTCCAGGGGCGGCACCACGCGGGAGCACTCGGGAATGGCGATGGGACAGCGGGTATGGAAGACGCATCCGCTTGGGGGGTTGACCGGGCTCGGCACGTCCCCCGTCAGGATAATCCGTTCCCGCTTGGCCTCGACTTCCGGGTCCGGGATCGGAACCGCCGATATGAGCGCCTTCGTGTAGGGGTGGAGCGGATTCTC
>JAUQQI010000065.1:1351-4575 GCA_030549955.1 Chloroflexota bacterium | reverse complement strand
CCGATTCGTCCGGGAAGAGTTTGACCGCCGGGGTGTTCGTCCGTCGTTTCTGGGTTACCGCGGTTTTCCGGCGGCCGTCTGTGTGTCGGTGAATGAGGAAATTGTGCATGGTATCCCGGGGCGTCGAGTCCTTGAGGAGGGGGATATCGTTAGTATTGACCTCGGCCTGATTTACAAGGGTTACCAGGCCGACGCCGCCATAACGGTCGGGGTCGGCAAAATTAGTCCCGAGGCCGAGCGGCTGATCCGGACGACCGAGGAGGCTCTGATGGCCGGGATCCGGGCGGCAAAGGCCGGGGCGCGGCTTGGGGACGTGTCCTGGGCGATCCAATCTTATGCCGAGAGCCGCGGTTACTCGGTCGTGCGGGAGTATGTTGGCCACGGCATTGGCCGGGAGATGCACGAGGAGCCGCCGGTGCCCAACTACGGGCGGCCGGGAACCGGGATCGTCCTCCGGAAGGGGATGGTCCTGGCGATTGAACCGATGCTGGTGGTCGGGGGCTGGCGAACCCGGGTGCTGGACGACGGCTGGACGGTGGTTACCGCCGATGGGACGCTTGCGGCCCACGCCGAGCACACCGTTGCGATAACGAACGGCGAGGCCGAAATCCTGACCATGCTGGACGGGGCCAGGCTTTAAGCGTATGGCCAAGAAGGAGAAGATCGAGGTTGAGGGCGTGGTCGTCGAAGCCCTGCCGAACGCGATGTTCCGGGTTGAGCTCGCCAATGGGCATCAGGTGCTTGCCCACGCCTCGGGGAAGATGCGGATGCACTTTATCCGGATCGCCCCGGGCGACCGGGTTCTGGTAGAGCTTTCGCCCTACGACCTGACCCGGGGCCGGATAACTTATCGGCGCCGGTAGGCCCGCCGAAACGACCGAACCAGGGGGTGTGGACCCGATGAAAGTTCAGGCTTCCGTAAAGCGAAGGTGCGAAAACTGCAAGGTCATCCGCCGGCACGGCGTCGTGCGGGTGATCTGCAAGAACCCGAAGCACAAGCAGCGACAGGGCTAAGGAGGGCATAATGGCGCGTATTGCGGGTGTGGACCTGCCCCGCAACAAGCGGGTCGAAGTTGCGCTCACATATATCTATGGGATCGGCCCGTCGCTGAGCAAAAAGATTCTGGCCGAAACCGGTGTAAGCCCGGACACCCGGGTCAAGGACCTGACCGAGGATGAGATCACCCGGCTCCGGGAGGTCGTCGAGCGCAATTACAAGGTCGAGGGTGACCTCCGGCGGGAAGTGAACATGAACATCCGCCGGCTGATCGAGATCGGCTGCTACCGGGGACTCCGGCACCGGCGAAACCTGCCGGTTCGGGGCCAGCGGACCCGGACGAATGCGCGGACCCGGAAGGGTCCGCGGAAGACGGTGGCCGGTCGCGGCCGGCGGCGCGGGCCCAGGAAGTAATAACAGAGTTTACGAGGTGGTTAAAGCTATGGCAGACCGAAGGCGTCAGCGGGGTCGGGCTCGGCGGGAGCGGCGGATTGTGCCCCACGGCCGGGCCTACATCCAATCGACTTTCAATAACACGATTGTTACGATTACGGACCCGAACGGCAACGTGCTCTGCTGGGGGAGTGCGGGTACGGCCGGATTTAAGGGGGCCCGGAAGGGGACACCCTATGCCGCCCAGCTGGCGGCCGAGTACGCCGCCCGCAAGGCCCAGGAGTACGGTGTCCGGCAGGTTGACGTGTTCGTTAAGGGGCCGGGGAGCGGCCGGGAGGCCGCGATCCGGGCCCTTCAGGCGAGCGGCTTGCAGATAACGAGCATCGTCGACGTCACGCCAATACCCCACAACGGGTGCCGGCCGCCAAAGCGCCGCCGGGTCTGATTCGCGGAGGTCTTCGGAGTCATGGGACGATACACCGGACCGGTCTGTCGAATTTGCCGTCGGGCAGGCGAGAAGCTCTACCTGAAGGGCGAAAAGTGTCTGACACCAAAGTGCCCGTTTGAGCGGCGCCGGTACGCTCCCGGCCAGCACGGCATGCGGCGGCGCAAGCTTTCGGAATACGGCATCCGGCTCAGGGAAAAGCAAAAGCTCCGGTTCACCTACGGGCTGATGGAAGAGCAGTTTCGCCGGTTCTTTGAGGAGGCGGAGGGGATGCCGGGAGTGACCGGGGAGAACCTGCTCCAGCTCCTCGAGCGGCGGCTGGATAATGTCGTTTACCGGCTCGGGTTTGCCGATTCCCGCCGGCAAGCCCGGCAGCTGGTAAACCACGGCCACTTTGCCGTGAACGGCCGGCGTAGCAACATCCCGTCCGCCCTGGTCAGTCCGGGCGACGTCATCAGCGTGGTGGAGTCGAGCCGGAACCTGGAGTACTTCCAGCAGCGGAGGGAGTTTCTTAAGACCCACACTCCGCCGAACTGGCTCAGCCTGGACCCGGAGAACCTGACGGGTCGGGTTCTCTACCTGCCGAGCCGGGCGGAGATCGACACGAAGGTTAACGAGGCCCTGATTGTTGAGTACTACTCGAGATAACTCAGGCGGGCCGCTTCGCGGCCCGGAATGGGAGGGGATGGACTTGCAGGTCGAAATTACTGAGCCGCAGATTCGGGTCGTCCAAATCGAGGGCAATTACGGGAAGTTTGCCGCCGAGCCCCTCGAGCGCGGCTACGGCGTCACCCTGGGGAACGCCCTGCGCCGGGTTCTGCTCAGTTCCCTGCCGGGGGCGGCGGTGACGTCGGTGCGGATCGACCAGGTTCAGCATGAGTTTGCGGCGATCCCCCATGTCAAAGAAGACGTGATGGAGTTTCTGCTGAACGTGAAGCAGATCCGGCTCCGGGCCCTTTCGGAGCGTCCCGGCCGGCTGCTCCTTGAGGCCCAGGGGGAAGGCCGGGTGACGGCCGCCGACCTTAAGGTCTTCGGCGACTTTGAAATCGTCAACCCCGAACTTCACCTGGCGACCCTGGATTCGCCCGATGCCCGGCTTACCGCCGAGTTTACCGTCGAGGTTGGACGGGGCTACCGGCCGGCCCAATCAGATGGCCAAGGGGTCATCGGGGTCATCCCGGTCGACGCGATCTTCTCCCCGGTCCGCAAGGTGAACTATACGGTCGAGAACGTGCGGGTCGGGCAGATCACCAATTACGAGCGGCTGGTCCTGGAGGTCTGGACCGATGGGACCATCACGCCCCAGGATGCGGTGGCCTACGCCGCCGAGATCCTTGAGCGGCAGTTTGCCCGGTTCAAGGGTGTGGGCCGGGCTGTTGTGCGGACCAC
>JAUQQI010000065.1:0-1265 GCA_030549955.1 Chloroflexota bacterium | reverse complement strand
GGCCAGGACGACCGCCCGGGTCCTGCCGCCCCATATCTACGAGCTGCCGATCGAAGAGCTTAACCTCTCCCTCCGAACCTACAACGCCCTGAAGCGGGCGAACATCACCAAGGTCGGCGAGGCGGTTGAGCGCAGCGACGAGGAGCTCCTGGCCATCCGGAACTTCGGCCGGAAGTCCCTCGAAGAACTCCGCCAGCGCCTGCGGGAGAAGGGTTACCTGCCCGATGAGGGCGAGCTGGCCGGGTCGGCCCCGCTGACCTACACGGCCTACCCGGATGAGCCTGAAGGAGATGAAGAGGAATGAGGCACCGGGTTGACCACAAGAAGTTCAACCGGCCGACCGGGCACCGGCTGATGATGCTGCGCAACCTGGTGACCGACCTGCTCCGGTACGAGAAGGTTGAGACGACCGAGGCCAAGGCCCGGGCGGTCCGCCGGCTGGCCGAGAAGATGATCACCCTTGGCAAGGAGGGCACCCTCGCGGCCCGCCGCCAGGCCATCGGGTTTCTCACCGACGAGCGGGTTGTTCAGAAACTTTTTGATGTCCTTGCTCAGCGGTATGCCGACCGGAACGGCGGCTATACCCGGGTCGTTAAGCTGGGCTACCGCCAGGGCGACGGGGCGGAGGTTGCCCGGGTCGAGCTGGTCTGACCGTGCCGGCCTGGCTCCTGACAATCGAATACGACGGGACGGACTTCCTGGGATTCCAGCGTCAGGCCCGGGGCCGCACGGTTCAGGCTGAGCTTGAGGCCGCCCTGGCCAGACTCTTCGGCCACCCGGTCAAAACCGTTGGGGCCGGTCGGACAGATACCGGGGTCCATGCCCGGGGGCAGGCGGTAAGCTTCCGGGCCGACCGGGAATTCCCGCCGGAGCGGCTGGTCGCCGCCCTGAATTACTACCTGCCGCCGGATATCGCCGTCCGGCGGGCCCGGACAGTGCCCGAGGGATTCAATGCCCGGCGGGCGGCCCTCTCAAGGCACTACCAATACCTGGTCCTGACCCGAGCGGTCCGGTCGCCCCTCTGGCGGCGGTTCGCTTACCACGAGACCGGCCCCCTCGACGTTGGGCAAATGGCGTGGGGAGCCGCCCGGCTGGTGGGCCGGCGGGATTTTGGGGCATTCTCGCCCGGGGCCGTCGGGCGCATGAACACGGTTCGGACCCTCTTCCGGGCCAGTGTCCGGGCCGAAGGCGAGCTTATAAAATTTGATTTTGAGGCCGACGCATTCCTGCCCCATCAGGTCCGGATGATGGTCGGAACCTTGCTC
>JAUQQI010000188.1 GCA_030549955.1 Chloroflexota bacterium | reverse complement strand
GGTGTGGGCCGGGAGGACCAGGTCAGCGTAGGCGGCCGTATCGTCGAGCAGGGTTGCAAAGCTTACGATGTACCCGGCCTTGCCCACCACCTTCTCAAAGCCCAGGTACTTGAGGTGATAGACCGGGTCGGCCTCAAAGAGGATAAGGAGCTGGACAGGCCGGGGCCGGCCGGTATCGAGCCGGGAGATGAGGGCCTGCCACTGGCTCACGGTTGCCGGGTTCGGGGTGTAGGGAACGTTCCCGTACGGCGGCCGGGCCACCAGGCGTACCGGCCGCCCGAGACCCACACTCCCAACGAGGTAGTTGAGGGCATAGGCGGCCAGCAGGTTAAACGTGCCGTTGGTGTGGGCGCCGGCAACCCCGCCGGCAATCGCAACCGCGGGCCGGGTCCGACCGAACGCCCGGGCAATCTCCCGGATCTTGCCGGCCTCTACCCCGGTGGCCTCGCTGACCAGCTCCGGCCGGAACGGGTTCAAGGCGGCCGGGCCGGCCCCGGCCGTCAGAGCCTGAACCGCCTCCGGACTGGCCAGGTTTTCGTTGACCAGTACGTGGGCAATACTCAGGGCGAGCAGGCCCTCACTGCCCGGCTTTATGGCAATCCATTCGTCGGCGCTGGCGGCCGTGGTCGAAAACCGGGGGTCAATATGAACCAGCGTTCCCCGGCTCCCTGGCCGGCCCTGCCGGAACTCGCCGTAGCCCCGGCTGTACCGGACCGGCGAAACCCAGGTCCCGAGAAAGTCCGCCCCGAACGACAGGACGTAGCTCGCCTGTTCCAGGGCGAAGTCAACGAGAAAATCCGACCCGAAGGCCCGCCGCTGGGCCGTCCGAACGACGGTCTCGTCGGGGGTCGTAAGCTGAAGGTGGTCGGCGCCGAGGGCCCGGGCAAACCGGCGGACGATTTCAGCCCGGTAGCCGGTCAGGGGACCGGTGACGATTACTGCCGTGTTTCCGGCCTGCTGACCCATCAGATTCTGAAGCCGCTGGGTCAGCTCCCGGAGGGCCTCGTCCCAGGACGCCGCCCGGAACTCAGCCCGGCCCCGGTCGCCGGTTCGGATAAGCGGCCGGGCGACGCGGTCCGGGTGGTAAAGGAGCTGGACCCCGGCCAGGCCCCGGGCGCAGAGTTTGCCCCGGTTCAGGGGATGGTCAGGATTGCCCTCGATCTTCTTGGCCCGGCCCTCCATCACCCGGACAATGACCCCGCAGCCGGCCGGGCACTGACGGCAGACCGTTGCGTACCAGTTCTCGTCCCCGGCCAGGACATCTTCGGGGATGCGGGCCGGACTTTGAATCTGAAACTCCCGTTCCGGGATGCTGCAGCCGGCAAAGACAACGGCCCCGGCCGCCGACGTGGCGGCGAGTTTCATAAAGTCCCGTCGGGTAACGCCCATATCAGTACCTCTTAATAGTGACAGACTCCGCAGTCAGTGGGTCCGTTGTTTTCCCGGTGACAGTTCACGCAGTCGCCCATCTTGAGGGGCCGCACCTGCTGGACCCCCTCTTTGCCAACGTTTTCGACGGCCCCGTGGCAGGTTGAGCAGGCGAAGCCCCGCTGGATGTGGACCGAATGGACGAAGTGGACATGGTCAGGGAGCCGGTGGACCCGGTTCCAGTTAATCGGCTGATTTTGCTGCCAGTAGCTTATTAGCTTCTGGATCTCGGGCCGGTCAGTGGCAACAACCTGGTGGCAGAACATGCACTGCTCGACGGCCGGAACTGTGGCGGCGTCGCCGGTTGTTACGTTCCGGTGGCAGAAGGTGCAGTCGAGGCGGGCCGCCTGGACGTGGGTGTTGTGGGGGAAGGCAATCGGTTGGGTAATCTGGGGCCTGAGAAACGCCGGCGGCAGGCCGGCGGCCGAGACGATAACTACTCCAAGGACACCCAGGGGGACCAGGGCCAGGACTAGTCCGCCCCCGATTAGTATAACCCTGCGTATCTGGTTCTGCACAGCTCGCATCGGGGCCCCCGACCTTAAGGGTTAGAAGGCGAACTTCGGGTAGAACTTTGCGATGACACCCGGCGCCAGGATTATGAACTGGGCCAGAAAGAAGAGGGCGACCACGAAGGCTACGGCCGCTACCACGTAAAGGATGGGCTGCAGCCGGCGGGCTGGAGCCGGGGCTTCACCTGTCGCCGCCAGGGACGGGATAAACCCGAACCCGACCAGAAACGCAAAGGCCGCAATGACGGCAAACAGGAGGTAAATGGCAAGGTAGGTGATGGCAGTGAAGATTTGCGCCCAGGTTGCCGTATCGATGACGCCCGGCTGCAAAGTCCAGGGGTTCATGCTTACTCCTGCCTCAGTTTGCTGAGACCTCCCCCTGCCCCACGCAACAAATGCAAGTAAAAGATAGTGCAAATTCTCACAAATGTCAACCTGCCGGACCGTTCAGGCGTCGGACCCAGGCGGCGAGGGCCTGGGCGACGTTTTTAAACGCCACCGTTTCGGGAAGCTCGTTCGGGCTGAACCAGGCAGCTCCGGCGACGTCGTCGGCCGGCCGGGCTTCACCCGTCCCGGCCCGGGCGAGGTAATGGATGTTCAGGGTCGGCTCGCCGGCCTCGCCGTAGCGGTCGGGGAAAATTCCGAGCAGGTCGACGATTTCGATTTCCAGGCCCGTCTCTTCCCGGACCTCCCGCTTGACGGCCGCAATCGGGTCCTCATCCGGCTCGATAAAGCCCCCCGGCAGGTCCCAGTAGCCCTCAAAGGGCGGCCGGGCCCGTCGGACCAGGAGGGCCCGGCCGTTCCGGGTGACGACGGCGCTGGCGGTCGGCTTCGGGTTAAAGTAAAAGACCGCCCCGCATCGGCCGCATCGTTTCGGCCCGACGCCGCCGGCGGCCTCGAGGTGGCCGGCGCATTTCGGACAGTACTGCCAGCTCGCCCAGCACCGGTCGGTCATTTCAACCATCGACAGCAAGCGCCGGGTAATTATAGGCTAAATGCCCGGGGTCAGGCCACCCGGCTCTAAACCCGGGCCAGGGCCTCGTCAAAGGCCGCGAGGGTCCGGTCTAGGTCAGCGTCGGTATGGGCCAGGGAGATATAGAACTTAGCTGAAAGATTAACCAGGACCCCGGCCTTTAAAAGCTCGGTGTTGAGGCGGTTCAGCCGGGCCCGGTCCGACCGGTCGATCCCTGCCTGGTCCCGAATCGGTTCCGGGCTGAAATAGACCCCGGCCAGGGGCCCATCCCCGAGGACCTGGAGGAGCACCCCACGCCGGCGGGCAATCTCCGCAAACCCGGTCCGGAGCCGCCGGCCGACTTCATGGAGCCGCTCGTACGTGCCGGGGCGCCGGAGCTCCCGGAGGGTAGCCAGCCCGGCGGCGCAGGCGATGGGGTTGCCGTTTAAAGTCCCGCTTAAGAAGACAAACCGGTCCGGTCCGGCAGCCCCGGGGGCAGTAAGGCCCACGATTTCTGGCCGGCCTGCAACCGCCGCCAGCGGGTAGCCGCCGCCGATGATTTTGCCGTAGGTCGCCAGGTCCGGAACGACCCCGTAGTATTCGGCCGCCCCGCCCCAGGCGAGCCGAAATCCGGTGACAACCTCATCGAAGACCAGCAGTATGTCATGGCGGGCCGTCACCTCCCGCAGGCCTTCGAGAAAGCCGCCCACCGGCGGAATGACCCGCTGGAGGGGCTCAACGATGACGGCCGCCAGCTCCCCGGCGTGGGCCTCAATGGTGGCGACGGCGGCCTCCAGGTCATTAAAGGGCGCCACGAGGACCGTCTCCCCAACGGCCCGGGGAATTCCGGCCGAGGCCGGGCCGATGGTGTAGTCCTGGTGGCCGTGGTAGCCGCCCTCAAACCGCAGGATTTTCTCCCGGCCGGTGTAAGCCCGGGCGAGACGCAAGGCGTAGTTTGTCGCCTCCGCGCCCGAGTTGCAGTAGCGCAGGACCCAGCCCGGGGGCAGGGCCGAGAGGATGAGTTCGGCCAGCTCGATGGCGGGCTCATTGACCATGTAAAAGGTGGAGCCGAGGCCGGCCTGCCGCCGGACGGCCTCAACGACGGCCGGGTGGGCGTGGCCCAGGACCAGCGGGCCTGAACCGAGGACGTAATCGATGTATTCGCGGCCCTGGTGGTCGTAAACCCGGCTTCCCTCACCCCGAACCGGGACGATTTCGAGGTCCTCAGGCGGCCTAAAGCCCCCGAAATGCCCGCCCGGAAAGACCCGGCGCTGCCGTTCAGCAAGGTCGCTGGACATCGTGCCACTCCTCCGTAAGGTCACCCCAAATACTACCCCGGTTCTTTCCGGTTCCGCCACCGGGTCGGCGGCCTTTGACCGGGCCCGGGCCTTGTGGATTATAATTTTGCAAATTCTCTGGCCAGGAGCCAATTTATGTCGCCGAGACCCCTCAGAATCGACGACCTTTACGCCCTGAAAAACCTGAGCGACGTTCAATTTCACCCGGACGGCGACCGGCTCGCCTACGTGGTAACCGAGACCGAGCCGGAGGCCAATGATTATCACAGCGCCGTCTGGGTCATGTCGCTCCGCACCGGGGAAACCCGCCGGTTTACCCAGGGCGTGAAGCGCGATACCTTCCCCCGGTGGTCGCCGGACGGCCGCTGGCTTGCCTTTCTCTCCGACCGGGGCGGG
>JAUQQI010000213.1 GCA_030549955.1 Chloroflexota bacterium | reverse complement strand
CCTCCGTAGGAGATGCGCGGGTCAAGCCAGGCATAAAGGATATCGACCAGCAGGGTGCTCAGCATAAACGAGATGGCCGAGAAGAGGACGATGGTCTGAACGACCGGATAGTCCCGCCCGGCGATACTGTCTACCGCAAGCCGTCCAACGCCCGGCCAGAAGAAAATGGTCTCGGTTATTATGGCCCCCTCGATAATAGCTCCGGCTTGAAGGCCGACCAGCGTTACGACGGGTATAAGCGCGTTTTTGAGGGCGTGGCGCAGAATCACCAGTCGTTCTGGCAGACCTTTCGCCCGGGCCACCCGAATGTAGTCCTGGCCCAGGACGTCGACCAGACTCGACCGAACCTGCCGGAGGTTAACGGCAAGGCTTGCGCTTGCCAGGGTAATCGCCGGCAAAATAAGGTACCGCAGGTTTGTCGCCGGGTCCTGAACGAACGGGACATACCCGCCCGGCGGCAAGAGCCTGAAGACTACCGCAACGACCAGGATCAGGGTGATTCCCAGAAAGAAGTTCGGCAATGACACACCCCCGATCGCGGCCCCGGTGACCAGCAAATCCAGCAGGGAGTTGCGCTTAAGGGCTGAAATGGTCCCGACGACCAGGGACACGCTCACCGAAATGAGGAGCGCCGCTACCCCGAGCTCAATCGTCGCCGGGAGCCGCTCGACTATTGCTTCGAGGACCGGCTGCCGGGTCCGGATCGAACGGCCGAAATCGCCCTGGACAGCCCGGCTCAACCAGGCTGCATACTGGACGGGCAGCGGCTGGTCGAGCCCGAGCGACCGCCGGATCTGGGCCAGCGTTTCCGGGTCCCGCTCCTCGCCGGCATAGACCAGTACCGGGTCGCCCGGTGTCAACCGGACCAGCACAAAGACGATCACCGTCACCAGCAGCGCGACCGGCACCATCAGCAGGAGCCGGCGCACGACGTACTGCGTCATCGGCTACTTTTCGAGCCAGGCGTACTGGAACCGGACGATCTGGTCCGGGTACGGTTCGAGGCCCTTTACCCGGCGATTTGTGACGAGCATCGCCACCCCGAACCGGTACCAGACCCGGGCCGGGTCGTCGACGGCATAAATCTGCTCGGCCCGGCGCAGAAGCTCCCGGCGCCGGGCCTGGTCGTTGGTCATCCGCTGCTCGTCCAGGAGCCGGTCAACCTCGGGGTTTGAATAGCTGGAGTCGTTGAAGGGCCGGCCGGTGTAAACATGGTCGTAGACATTGCCATCGGGGTCGATCCGGCCGCTCCAGCCGATAAGCGTCATGCCCTTGAACTCCTTCCGGTCCTGCAGCTGGAGGATCTGCGCAAACTCCATCTGAACGATTTCGGCCTTGATGTCGGCTTTCGCCAGCTGGGCCTGAATGAGCTGGGCAAGCTGCAGCGTCTGCGGGTCGCCCGACGACACGAGAAACTCAAACTGGAGCTGGCCCTTGCCGACCTCAGCGATCAGCCGCTTTGCCCCCTCGGGGTCCGGCCGCTCAAAGGGCTTGAAATTCGGGTCGTAGGCAAAATGCGGCGGGGCAATGGCACCGTAGCCGACCGTACCGACCCCGAAAAAGACCTTGTCAAGGATCTCCCGCCGGTCAATCGCCATCGCGACCGCCTTAATATACCTGGGCTCATTGAAGACGAAGCCGGGGCGCCGGTTCGGAATCAGGCTCGCGAAGGCGAGACCCGGTATCTCCTGGTAGGAAAGGGTGGGGTCGGATTTCACCGACGCGACATCCTTACCGGCAATGTTATTGGCGACCTGGGCCTCGCCTGTTCGCAGGTTTGCCAGCCGGACGTCGCTGTTGGTGATGGGCCGGACGATAATCTTGTCAACGTAGGGGAGCCGGTTGCCGAGCTGGTCTTTGCCCCACCACTCGGGATTGCGTTCGAGGGTGATGTGGTCGTCCTTGACCGCCTCGGTCAGAATGAACGGCCCGGTCCCGGCCTTGAACGCCTTTCGGGTAAAGTCTGGCCCGGCGGCCTCGACCGCCTTCGGCGAGACCATCATCCCGGCCCGGTCAACCAGCTGGGCCAGCAGGGGCGAAAACGGCGTCTTTAAGTTAAACCGGACCGTGTAGGTGTTGACGACTTCAACGCTATCGACCGGGGCAAGCTCGCCCCTTCGGGCCGAGCCCTCGGTGTTAATGTACCGTTCGATGTTCCACTTGACAACTGAGGCGTCAAAGCTTGTGCCGTCGTGGAACTTGACATCCTGGCGCAGATAAAAGGTGACGGTCTTGCCGTCGGGGGATACCTCCCACCGTTCGGCCAGCCAGGGGATGATGTTGCCCTTCGGGTCGATCCGAACGAGGGAGTCGTAAATCTGGTAATGGACGTTGCGGTCGACGAAGGCCCGGGAACGCATCGGGTCAAAGTCGATAACGTCGTTTTCCAGGACGAAGACCAGGGTTCCGCCGTAGCTGGGCCGCCCTGTCGGCGGCTGGGGTGCGGCCGGCTGGGAGGGGGCCGCGGGGCTGCAACCGAAAGCGGCCAGGGCCCCGGCCCCAAGGGCCCCACCGAGAAATTCACGCCGGCTTACCTTCCGACTGAAAAAGAGCACCTTGCTGCCCTCCTCTATCAGTTTTCCCGGGTCGGTTCCTGGTCTGATGGCCGGTCCAATGAGTACAATATCATATGCAATAATCCATTCACTACCGGAACCGGTCATTTATTTTAAAACGGCGGGAGCAAAGCGTGTCAAGTCCGGAACGGGAAGTACGGACCATCGTAGTTTTTCACGACCGGGGACGAATGATGCGGCCGCTAGCAGAGGCCGTCGGACGCGGGGCCCGGCGGGTGGCAGGAGCCGCCGTCGAAGTTCGCACCATTGACGAGACCGGCCCCGAAGTCCTGGCGGGCGCCGATGCGATTGTTTTGGGGTCACCGAACTGGAACGGGCCCACCGGGGAGTTTAAACGCTGGCTCGACGGGACGGGGGCTTTCTGGGAAGAAAATCCCCTGGTCGGGAAAGTTGGGGCGGCGTTTACGAGCGCCTGGTCCCGGAACGCCGGGGTTGAGTTTACCCTCTGGTCCCTTCTCCATTTTCTCCTTGCCCACGGGGTTATAATCGTGGGCCTGCCCTGGACAGACCGGATGCGGGCTTCGGGCTCGTACTACGGTGCAACCGCTTCCGGGGAGGTTACACCGGAGGACCTTGCCCAGGCCGAAGCCCTGGGCGAGCGGGTTGCGGCCGTGGCCAGGGCGCTGAAACGGGGACAGGAGGGCTGAACGATGCCAACGCGGGATGAGCTTAAGCGGGCCGTCTGCGAGGCTATCGACGCCGCCCGGGACGAGATTATCCGGGTGGGCGAGGACATCTACCGCCACCCCGAGCCGGGGTTTAAGGAGTTCCGGACGGCCGGGCTTATAGCTGACCACTTTGCAGCCTGGGGAATCCCCTTCCAGACCGGCCTGGCAATTACCGGCGTCCGGGGGGAAATCCTGGGTGGGGCCGACGGCCCGGCGGTGGCCGTTCTGGGCGAGCTGGATTCGCTCATCATCCCGGACCACATCGCCGCCGACCCCCAGACCGGCGCCGCCCACGCCTGCGGCCACAACGCCCAGGTTGCGAATATGCTTGGCGTTGGCCTCGGCCTTCTCCGCTCGGGCGTCCACCGTTACCTGGCTGGCCGGGTCGTGCTCTTCGGGGTCCCAGCCGAGGAGTATATCGAGATTCAGGAGCGGCTTGAACTGCGCCGCCAGGGCAAAATCGAGTTCCTCGGTGGTAAGCCCGAACTCCTGCGGCTTGGGGCGTTCGACGATATCGATATGGCCATACTGACTCACAGCAGCACGGACAGGTCGTTCCGGCTGGGGGTTCCGGCCGGGAGCAACGGTATGGTGGCAAAGTTTGTCCGGTTTATCGGCCGGGCAAGTCACGCCGGAGCCGCCCCCCATCGCGGCATTAATGCCCTGAATGCGGCCATGCTGGCCCTGAGTGCGATCCACGCGAACCGGGAGACGTTCCAGGAGAAGGACACGGTTCGAATCCACCCGATCATCACCAAAGGCGGGGACGTTGTAAATATTGTGCCGGCTGATGTCCGGATGGAGACCTTCGTCCGGGCGTTAAACCTGGAGGCCCTGGAGGATGCAAATCGCAAGGTTGACCGGAGCCTCCGGGCCGGGGCCCTGGCGGTTGGGGCTAAAGTCATAATCGAGACGCTACCGGGCTACCTGCCCCTGGAGCAGAATCCGGACCTGGTCCGAATTTTCAGGCTGAACGCGACCGAACTCGTCGGGGAGGAGGGTTACCGGGACCTGCCCCCAATCCAGGCTTCGACGGATGCCGGTGACCTTTCCCATGTCCTGCCGGTGCTCCACCCGAGTGCGAGCGGGTCGGCCGGACAAATCCACGGGGCTGATTTCCGAATCGAGGACCCGGAGCTAGCCTATATCATTCCGGCCAAGGCGATGGCAATGACGGTGGTGGACCTCCTCGCCGACGGAGCAGCCCTGGCCCGGGAAGTCCGGGCGAAGTTCCGGCCGAAGCTGACCAAACCCCAGTATCTTGAATCGATGCGCCGGCTCTTCTCGGTTCAGGAATATGCCGAGTAGCGGTGTGGGACGATGGGATACGACTGGGAGGACCTGTTA
>JAUQQI010000251.1 GCA_030549955.1 Chloroflexota bacterium | reverse complement strand
TGGCCGACCAGGTCTATGGGGTGGGCTGGCCGCCCTTCAAAGAGCTCCTCAACAAGCTTGTGGGCCACGGTGTGCCTATTTTCGTCTGAGGGGGCTGCAGCAGGGCCCGTGGGGTCACTGATGCAGACTTGCAAGGCAAGAACGCCCGGTTCGTCACCCCGAAAGAGTTCGCCGAGTTAATCGTGGCAGCCGACCGGGTCGTCAGCGGGTAGTTCCAAAGGCAAGGGGGCCACGAGCAGATGAATGAAGAGTTTAGCACGGCCCGGTTTTCGGCCGAAGAGGCGGCGCGCATTGTGCGCGAGTCCTACGGGGGCGTAGTACCCCAGGGCCTGGGGGTCGCTGAGGCCCTATACGACCCTGGGGAAATCGACTGGTTGCCCGAGTCGGTTAAGGCTTACGCGCTGGGCCTTGGTAATCCGGTGCGGTATGCAAGCTTAAAACCCGGGGAGGTGGTGCTTGACATCGGTTGCGGGGCAGGAATTGACACCTTCCTCGCGGCAAGGAAGGTGGGCCCGACCGGCCGGGTGATCGGGTTGGACCTGACTCCGGAAATGCTGGCGCGCGCCCGGGCGAACCAGGCGCTTTTGGGGCTGACCAACGTGGAGTTTCGGGAAGGTCGGATGGAGGACATGCCCCTTGAAGACGCCAGCGTCGATGTTGCCATCTCCAATGGGGTGATTAACCTTTCAACCGAGAAGGGGCAGACCTTTCGGGAGATTTATCGGGTGCTTAAACCTGGCGGCCGGCTTGTGTTCGCCGACTCGGTAGTCAACGGCCAGCTTCCCCGGGCGGTCCTTGAAAGTGAGGCGGCCTTTGCCGGTTGACTCGCGGGTGCCCTCTCGGAGAGGGGGCTGATCGGCGAGGCCAAGAATGCGGGTTTCACCGGCGTCCAGATTCTTACCAGGGAACCGGTCGATAAGGAACGACTAAAGCTTTATCCCCTCTTTAGCCTTGATTTCCTGGACTGGCTCTTCGCCCAGTTTCCCAAGAAAGAACTGCCCGTCTACGTAGGCCATTTCTGGTTTAGCAAGCCGGGTGGTCCCTGAGAAATCGCCGTACCCGGCCGCTAAACCCGACGGGGCGCTATTTGCCGTACGCCCGTGGTTACGGTCCACGGGCGTACGGTCTTTGCAGGGGGTTCCGGTACTACTCGCCGCGGCCGACCCGTGCCGGTTCCGGGGACCCGAAGCCGGATAATTAGCCGCAAGCTGGCACCTGCAAGGTCGCCTGCACGGACGCAATCTTTGGTGCGCCCACAATCAAGTAACAGAGCGGCAAAGGCCGAGGTTTTCCGGGACCGGGGCGAGCCGACGTCTGGCCGGGGTATAATCCCGGCAGTGAGCGTGAGGAGCCAGCTTTGAGGCGATGGCTGCTGCTCCTGGTTCTGGTTGCGGCGGCCTGCCAGCCTGCCGCGTCGGGCGGCCCGCCCCGACCGCCCAGTCCGAGCCCCACGCCCTTTCCCCCGCCGACCTGGGCCGTCGTCCGGGAGGCCGCCGGATTCGCCGTCACCGACGGTCGCAATCGCCTGCCTTTGCCGGCTGACGTGGACCCCTGGCGCCTGGCCCAGGTCGCCGATACCGACGGTGACGGCCGGCCGGAGGCCATTATCCAGGGCTACACCGGCGGGGCCCACTGTTGCTTCGTGTACCTGATCTTTGAAAGCCACACCGGGGGCATCCGGCAGGTGGACGGGTTCGACCTGGGTAATGCGGGCGTCTCTCAGGCGGCCGACCTGAATGGCGACGGGCGGGCCGAGCTGGTGGCCGGCGACGACCGGCTGGCTTACTTTGACGACCTGCCCTTTGCGGCCTCGCCCATCCTGCCCCTTATCCTCTGCCGGCAGGACTCGGGACGGTTCCAGGACTGCACCCCGAATTTCCCGGACCGGCTTGAAACTGAGATGGCCCGGGCCGAATCCGCCCTTAAGGATGCCGTCGACGGGGCGGCCTCGGGCCGGCTGGACTCTGAAACGGCCGTCTTTGTGCAGCGGTCCCAGGCCCTCAGGCTCTTCGCCCTGGCGGTTCGGCTGAGCCGACCTGACGACGGCCGGGAGCGGGTTCGCCGGCTGTGTCCGGCCTGCCTCGCCTGGCTCGATCAGCATTCGGCCGAGCTTTCCCGGCGGCTTGCAACCCCGATGCCCCGGCCGTGGCCGTAGGCGGTGGGCCGATAGTCTAAAATTAAGAGGGTCTTAAAGCTTGCCCGGGAGGTAGATCCCCCCATGACGGTGGAACAGAAGCGATTTCGAATCGAGCGCGATTCGATGGGGGAAATGCAGGTGCCCGAAGACGCCTTCTGGGGGGCGTCCACCCAGCGGGCTGTCCTGAACTTCCCGATTTCGGGCTTCAGATTCCCCCGCCGGTTTATCCAGGCCCTTGGCCTCATTAAGCGGGCAGCAGCCGAAACCAACAAGGAGCTCGGACTTTTAGACCCGAAGGTCGCCGACGCCATCGCCCGGGCCGCCCAGGAAGTCGCCGACGGCCGGTGGGACGACCACTTCCCGCTCGACGTTTTCCAGACCGGTTCAGGTACCTCGACGAACATGAACGCAAACGAGGTCATCGCCAACCGGGCCATCGAAATCCTCGGTGGCGAGCGGGGTTCCCGGCTGGTCCATCCCAACGACCACGTCAACCTGGGCCAGTCGTCCAATGACGTGATACCGACGGCCATCCACCTTTCGGCCCTGCTGGCCATCAAGGAAGAACTGGTTCCGGCCCTTGAAGGCCTCGAGCGGGCCCTCCGGGCCAAGGCTGAGGAGTTCTGGCCGGTGATCAAGACCGGCCGGACTCACCTGATGGACGCAACCCCAATTCGCCTGGGGCAGGAGTTTCTCGGTTACGCCGGCCAGGTTGAGCGGGCCCTCCGCCGGCTCCGCCACGCCGAGGAGGAGCTTTCCGAGCTGGCCCTTGGGGGAACGGCAGTAGGGACCGGGGTGAATACCCATCCCGAGTTTGCCCGTCGGGCCATCGCGAAGCTATCGGCCTGGACCGGCCTGAACCTCCGGGAGACGGACAACCACTTCCAGGCCCAGGCGGCGATGGATGGGGCCGTGGAGGCGAGCGGGGTGCTCCGGACCATCACCGTGAGCCTGCTAAAGATTGCAAACGATATCCGCTGGATGGGGTCGGGGCCCCGGGCCGGGCTGGGTGAGCTGCTCCTGCCGGAGGTCCAGCCGGGCAGCAGCATCATGCCGGGCAAGGTCAACCCGGTCATTGCTGAGTCTTTAATTCAGGTCTGCGCCCACGTCATCGGCAATGATACGGCCGTTATGCTCGGCGGGCAGGGGGGCTTCTTTGAGCTTAACACCATGCTGCCCCTGATCGGCTACAACCTGCTCCAGTCTATAACTTTGCTCGCCAGCGCCGCCCGGAACTTCACGGAAAAGTGCGTTGTGGGCCTTAAGGCCACTGACCGGGGACCGGAGCTGGTTGAGAGGGGTCTGATGCTGGCCACGGCCCTGGCCCCTGTCATCGGGTATGACGCGGCCGCGGCCATTGCCAAGGAAGCAGCGGCCACTGGTCGCACCATCCGGGAGGTCGCCCGGGAGCGGACGAACCTCTCCGAGGAGGAACTGAATCGAATTCTGGACCCGGCCCGGATGGTCGAGCCGGGCCTCGGGGTTGGTCCCGTTGCCGGCTAAGGAGACTAAAAGGTGAGCGTCCAGGTTTCACGGCGCAGGTTCACCGTCGACGAGTACCACCGGATGCTCGAGGCCGGCATTTTGGGCGAGGACGACCGGGTCGAGCTCATTAATGGAGAGGTTGTCGAGATGGCCCCGATTGGCAGTCGGCACGCCGCCTGCGTCAAGCGGCTTAATACCCTTTTTGCCTTGCAGGTTCGCGACCGGGCCATCGTCGGGATCCAGGACCCCATTCGCCTGGGCGAATTTTCCGAGCCCCAGCCTGACATAACCTTGCTCCGGCCCCGACCTGATTACTACGCGGCCGGCCACCCGACTTCCGAGGACGTCCTGCTGGTGATTGAGGTTGCCGAGACCTCGGCTGAGTATGACCGGCAGGTGAAAGTGCCCCTCTATGCCCGGGCGGGCATCCCGGAGGTCTGGGTTGTGGACCTGGCCGGGGAGGCCGTGGAAGTTTACCGGGAGCCAGCTGGGAACAGTTACCGGCAAATGCGGCGGCTGGGACGGGGCGAGACGGTTTCGCCCGAGGCTCTGCCGAACCTGGCCCTGGCCGTCGACGACATTCTGGGTTAGCCTACCAGGTATGGAGGCGGACGCATGACCGACCGGGTTGAACGGACCTACCTGGAGCGAAACCGGCGGTCGGCCGAACTTTACGGCCGGGCGGCCCGGGTTTTGCCCGGTGGGAACACGCGGACGACTGTCTTCTTTTCGCCCTATCCCTTCTATGCGGTTCGGGGCGAGGGTTTCCGGGTCTGGGATGCCGACGGGAACGTCCGGGTCGACTTTTTGAACAACTACACGTCCCTGATTCTGGGCCACGCCCACCCGAAGGTAGTGGCGGCGACTGCCCAGGCCGCTGCCCGGGGCGCCTCCTTTGCGGCCCCGACCGAGTATGAAATCTTACTGGCCGAGGAACTCTGCCGGCGGGTGAGGTCCGTTGAGCGGGTCCGGTTCACGAACTCGGGGACCGAGGCGACCATGCTGGCCGTTCGGCGTGCCCGGG